>JALTEW010000029.1 GCA_027073795.1 bacterium
GCCTCCATCTTCTGGGCTTGCCAGAGTTGCGCTTCAAGGCGCCTTTTTTCAGTTATATCTTCATAAATTGTAAATTGATCCCCTGTTTCCGTGGTTACGGCCCTGAATTGGATCACTTTTTGTGAGCTGTCCTTGCATGTCACGGTAAATATTCGTGTTCGAACCTCACCCTTTCTTAGCCTCTTTAGATCTCTAAACCAGGTTGAAATGGCCTGCTTCCTCTCTTCTTTGTCTGGAAATGCCTGCCGGAACCAAGCACGGCCGGTCGGTATGTCTTCCAGAGTATACCCAAAGATTTCGATAAATTTTGGATTGATATACCTGTAACGACCATCTCTTTGAACTATTGATATTCCAAGGGGAGATTTTTCTACGAGCACGCGGAATTTTTCCTTTTCTCTTTCCAGCGCTTCCTCCCCCAGCTTCCGGGGCGTGATATCCAGCAATGAAGCAATACTCTTCTTGGTTCCGGGAATCATTACCACTTTATTCAGCACATGCTTTACGTTTCCTTGCTTATCAACAAAGCGAAATTCGTACTCCTCTGGTGCCTTACCCCCATTTTTTTCTCTTCTCATGACATGATAGGCCTTCATTCTTTCCAGGTCTTCCTGGACCACAAACTCGGCCCAACTCATCTTCCCCTCCAGTTCTTCTTTAGAAAATCCACTAAGTTTCTCAAATTCCGTGTTCGCCATGGAAACCGTTGTATCTTCCTCAATAATCAGGGTTGCCGTCCCTGTGTTCTCAAATACACTCCGGTATCTTGCTTCAGACTTCCTAATGGTTTCCTCAGCCTGTTCTCGCTGCTTGGCTTCCTGTTTCAAAAGCATGTTAGACTCTATCAGCTCCTTGGTTCGTTCCTTAATCTTTATTTCCAATTCCCCTTGAGCCTTCTGCAGGGCCTCCTCAGCCCGTTCCCGATCGGCAATCTCCCGTTTGAGCTGAAGGTTCTTTTCCTGGATTTCCCACTCCCGCTTAGATGATTCCTCCAGCCTGGCATGAAGAATCAACTTCTGCGCATTGATTTGGAAAGCGAACGCTATTCCGCACAAGATGACTATCGCCAAGATCCCCATTGCGAGGGGAAGATGCCAAGGAGCTATTGAACCTTGCACTTCAGAGGTTGGTAAAAAGAAAACGAGGGACAGCAAGGTATTTTTGACCGGAACCCGGGCAGCAATGATGTCTATTGTGGCCCCATCTTTACTGACTACACCAAAACGATGTGTTTGTCCGATTTTCAGGGTGTCAAGATTGGGCAGGTTTTTAAGAGCGACCTCGTAGGACAGGCCTGCACATAATGGGAACAGTGCTTTTCCGGAAGTGATAAACACAGACCGTCTCGACGACTCACCCTTGACTTCCACGAGACGGCAAACGCTTGAAGGAGAGATCCATGCCACGATTTGCGCCACATATCTCTTTTTGAAAAAACAGGGTGCGGAAACCATCAATCTCAGCGACTGTTTACCTCGTAAGACAATCATGGCTGCATCCGAATTTCCCGGGTTAAGGAACTTTTTCCAGTTTTTCTTCTGGCCCTGTTCTGCCCCTTCCTGTTGGCTGTCTACAAGCAGCTTTCCACTGCTGTCGATGAGGATAATCCTTTTAAATATTCTATCTCCATCAATCTTCCTCTCCACCAAAAGGCGATCAAAATTCCTGGATATGCTAAGAAGGCTGGCCCGCAAACCATATTCCATCGACATTCCAAGGGCCTTGTTTTCAAAAAAGGCGGAAACAGCCCTGCTTGTCGCGAGATCCTTTAGGTCATTTCCCCGCTCGGTGAAGAAGTAGCCTATGGCCGTGGCACGCTTTTCTATATCCGCCCTGAAGCGTTCCATGGCGGATTTTTGCAAACGGACCTGCGACACATAATTCATGCCGACCAGGAAGCTGATATATCCGATCAGCAGGACACCTGCCACGATAGCGGCAAGCCTGGCCTTTTTCTCCGAGTACTCTGGAAACAATCTCATCTCTTACATCTACTTGAAAAATTCCGGGTAGTACCTGAATACTGCGGGATAGTATTTTTTGACAAGGCGCAGGTATGTTCCATTCTTTTTGCACTCTTCAAAAAATCGGTTAAAGGTGTCCCGCAGCCTTGGGGCTGTTTTTGCAAACGCACAGCCCATTACCTGCCTAGGTGAAATCGGCCCGATCACCTTGATCTTGCCGGGCCATTTCTCAAGTGCGATCAGGGCGTCAGGTACATCTAAAATCGTGGTTTCGGCATCGCCGTTTATTACTGCCGGGGCGAGTTCGTTGAGGCTTCTTCGAAAGAGTCGGATCCTGGCCCCGGCCTGCTTTAGGCCGTAAAGGGCGGGATCAAGGCATGTGTTAGCGATCCCTAAGAGACTGCACCCATTGAGCAGTGCTTTTGTCGTGACGATGTCCCTGAGGATATCATTGCTGGGCTTGATAGGTTTCATCGGGGAATCAGCCCGCGCAATCAACCAGACCTGGGTCGGAAAGGTGGGTGTGGAATAATCCACCACCTTCTGCCGCCATGAGAGAATCGTTAAACCGTTAGCAATGACGTCACCCCTTACCGGAACATCGCCGAGGATCTCGACATCATCCCCTCTGGGTTTGACCTCTTTTCCAATCAGGTCTCCAATCGCCTTTTTCCAGCTCGTCTTGACGTATTTGTATCTCACCCCAAGGTGCTGGGCAAAAAGCTTAACCAATTCCACGTCCAGCCCATCTCCACTGCCCGTGACAAAGTGGGCATAGGGAACACCGAGGTGGCGCAAGACCCCTCTTTCTTTGATTTTGGGAAGATCGGCCCCCCAGGCAAATCCCGAAGAGACAATTACCAATATAGCTATAACACATACCCAAACCCCTAAGCAAATCGATAGCGTTTTTCGGTGTTTCATTTTGACCTCTCTTTTGAAGGCACTGATAGGGCCAAGTAAAGGCGAACCCTTTTATTTAACCGTCTCATCGCCCTCCAATAGATCTTGAACCCCAGCCAGCCCACGATTGATGTGACGTATGTAAACCGGAACCTCCCGGCTTAAAGAGAAAACAAGGTTTGTCCGATTCAAACACGTTTAATGCTATTGCCGCTGGCTCAAGGGTGATAACGGTTACCCCTCCGGTTCTTCGAAGGGGGCTGTCTTTACGTTCTTTTCGTCTTTCAGGATGACCTCAATCTTTTGCTCGGCTTCGTCGAGCTTTTTATTGCAGTATTTGATAAGTTTGACTCCCTCTTCAAACTTTTTGAGGGCCTCCTCCAGTGGCAGGTCGCCTTGCTCGAGCTCCTCGATCAATTCTTCCAGGGACTTTACGGATTCTTCAAAGCTTTTCATCTTCATGGCATACCTCACAATGATAGGTATATCAGGGAAAGGGGGTCAACGGCAAATCCGCACAGAAACACCCCCAGGTGCAAGTGGGGCCCCGTGGCTCTCCCCGTGTTACCGGACAGGCCGATGACTTGCCCCTTGCTGATTTTATCATTCACCCTCACCTTTGGCGCGGAAAGATGTCCATAGAGGCTGTATAGTCCCTTTCCATGGTCGATCACAACCGTTTTGCCGCTCAAAACCATTTCCCCACGGTAAACGACTATGCCTGCATTGATGGCCTTGACAGGGGTTCCCATAGGGGCCCTGAAGTCGGTGCCGTGATGGATACTCACGTATGTTCCGTTTATCTTACGCCTCGTCCCAAAGGGAGACGTTACTCTACCAGGCACGGGTTTGACAAATGGCCCATCCCAGAATTTTTTGGGGGTTTGCCTCGCCAGAATCTGGCGCAAGGTTTCATGCTCCTGTTTAATCCTTGTTAGGAGCTGGGGCGTCAGCATCGCTCGTTTCTTGAGATGCAGAACAATGGTGTGAAAGCGCCTCTTGTAAACCATCAGTCCGAACCCGCTTTTCTCATGCCTGTCACGGCTGGATACGATGAGGGTAAAAAACTGGCGTTGCTGTCTCATGGACAGGGGAGTTGCCACGAATGCCTGATAGATCCCCCTGTTGTTTTTGAAGAACGGAAAGGTGGTTTGATGCCAGGTGA
This sequence comes from bacterium, assembly GCA_027073795.1. Lineage (GTDB taxonomy): Bacteria > Desulfobacterota > S145-22 > S145-22 > S145-22 > S145-22. The sequence continues at coordinate 4,033 of JALTEW010000029.1, forward strand.
TTCCTTCCGGACGCAGGCTGTTTGGCCCCCTGTAGGTAACGAGTGCTATAGATCCTTGGCTTATTTTTTTGGGTATTATCATAAGCCA
>JALTEW010000030.1 GCA_027073795.1 bacterium
ACCTCGGTATGCCAATTCACTTCCCGCATCTTTCATCCCAGATTTTTCTTGCAGGCTCCTTCAGCCATAAACCCACTTCCTTGGAAGGCAGGTGGAAGATCACCTGGTAAAACCTGAGGCGCCTCCTGTCTATTCCCCTCCCTTTGGCCCTCAGGAGAAAGGCCTCTATTTCTTCATCCCCTAAAGTCTTTCTCAGCCACCTCAGATCCTCTACACTGCCGTGGGACAGGATCCTCTTTATAACCAGCTCCCTGTCTCTAACGGGATCAATCCTTCCGGAATCATATTCCCAGAAGAGGGGCTTGAGTTTGTTTGTCAGCCGTTTATCCCTGATCATCTCCGTCTTCCCCTCTTCTTTTCACCACCTCTACCATCCCAAATCCCTGGCTATTTTTGGCGCCGAGGCCGGCATCCATCGCCATCGAAAGATAAGGCTCCGGAAGATTCAGTTCGTAAATCCCCCGCCAGCCCTTGATGATAGTGTTCTTGTATTTGAGAATCGCAAGATGGCGGGTACTGACGTGGACGGGACGAATGGAAGCTCCGTCTGGCTCAGGGATCTTAAAGGTGTCGTTGTGGAAAGCCTGCAACTTTTTAGCAAGGTTCTTAAGAATCAGGGTGTTAAACTCCGGTTCCTGGGGGGAGTAATAGTAGGTTTTCCTCCGCCTTTCCGGCGTGTAGAGGGTGGAATACACAGTAATGGGGGAGAGGGCCCGGACCCGAACCGGCGGCTTTAACGGCCGATTCATCATGACTTCCACGGAGATCAATTCGCAGGTGTTGCGCCCCAGCCTGATTTCAGATTCCTTGACCAGGTGCGTGGCGAAGGATTCCAGGATATCCTTGTTAGGCGAGCTTACCCAGAGTTTGACGGGGCCTGTAAAATTGATTTCACTATTTCTGATTCGGTATTTCCCCTGGAGGCGGGAAAAGGTAAAGAGTTTGAATCTCCTTTTCCCCTGTTCATAGCCGGTGCCATGCAGCCAGTCCGCCAGGGTTTTTGACAGGTGGCGATAGATTATCCCCTGAATCTTTTCATTGTACTGAACCGGGAGAGACAATAATTGATCCCTCTTGCCAATGAATGAAATGGCTATTCTCATGCTTGTTGACCTAAATCACCGTATGAAAAATGATCCTTCAAGATATGGTTTTTTGTAATAGCCTTTGATTTTGAACGATCAGAAATCATCGCTAATCCTGAAATCGCAACAGTTGGTAATAAATTGTCAATTAAATTTTTTAACATAAATTTATCAATTTGTCAAGATGCAGGGCATGGAAATCGACAAGAGCCTGTAAGCAGTAGGACTGGGTAAAAAAGTTCAATGTTCGAAGTTTGAGGTTGAACATTGAACTTGAAATTTTCCTTTTTAAGTTTCAGCAAGATTTCACCAGGGGTTTGATACTTTTACCTTGAAAATCAGGACTTGAACATCCCAATTTTCAATGTATGTATATTAGAGAATTATGATCATTCCGCACCTTCAATTACAGGATCTGGTAAAAAACCGGCTCAAACACAACCCGGCCGTTGCCCTTCTGGGTCCCCGGCAGTGTGGAAAAACAATCCTGGCAAGGATGCTGTCATCCGGGATTCCAGGAGACTATTTCGACCTTGAAAACCCCGCGGACGTGGCGAGGTTATCGGCACCCATGACGGTTCTTGAATCCCTTTCAGGGCTGGTGGTCATCGACGAGGTTCAAAGACTTCCCGAGGTGGGCGTAAAACATTTCAGGAGGCTATGGAATCGCGGCGCTTCATCTCAAACACCGCGCGCTCGGTAAAATAAAAATTTTCTAACCCGACTCCCAATTATAGCCTTCTCTTAATTGCTTAAATACCAACGTAATATCAAAAACTCAAGGGCGTAAAATAACTGCGAAGCACAAAAACTCTTTTTGGAAGAAAAAGGTTCATAGGCAAATGTCGCTTTTTATCCATCTTCATCTGTATACCCCGGTGAAACAAAACTGATATGGGTTTCATCCCGGTCGAATAACCCAGCTAAAGCAGTCCCCATTAAATGGCCCTTCGGGTCCCGATGAAACAAAGGGGAAAAACCGGTTTCATTGGATAAAATTTAACGGGACAAAAATTCAACAGGACAAGCAGGGCAGGAATCTGCGTCCCCAAAATAACAGGACTAAGTGCTGAAGACTGAGTGAAGATGTTTTTTTCTGCAAGAATGTGGACAAGACGTCATGCCGGTGATAGAAAAAAAGGGAAACCGGAGGGAACAATGACCTATCTTATTCTGGGCGGAGGGCTTCAAGGCCGCGCCGCCATCTACGCCCTGCGCCGGCTGGACCCCGAGGCAACGATCATCGTGGGGGATTTGAACACAGAGCCTGCACGGGCCTTCGTGGACAGGGTTGGTCTCCCGGCCCCCATGTTTGTGCAACTGGATGCCTCCGACACGGATGCGGTAAAAAAATGGGTGAAACAGGTGGGGGTGGTCATCGACCTGCTCCCCATCACCTTTACGGAAAAAATGGCAGAACTAGCCGTGGATGCAGGGACACACCTGGTAAACACCTTCTATCCCGGAAGGACTCGTGACCTCCACGAGAAGGCTGTTGAAAAAGGGGGCACCATTCTCCCGGAGATGGGGATGGACCCGGGCATCGTTTCGGTAAAGGTGGTTGGCGGGAAAGAGGGCAGGCATGTGGCTATCACCGATACACTCATCGACCGCCGGGATCTCAAAACGGGGCTTTACGCCATGAACCGGATGGTGGGATTTTCGGCGGCGATCACGGCGCGGATGATTGCCTATGGCGTTATCTCGTCTCGTGGCGTCCTCTCCCCGGCGCGGGATGTCCCTGTCAATCCTTTTATTGAAGGGCTTTCACAATTTGGGATGGAAATTACCCGAACGATCGATTATTATAGTTAACAGCGATATCTCGAGGAGGCTTCATGGAAATACCGACGGTTGCCGTGGCAACCTTGAACACACAGTACAAGCGGAACCTTTTCCACAAAATTGACCTCATTTTCTCCCTGTTTGAAGTGGAAAAAAGGATTCCAAAACGGGGGTTTGCTGCCCTCAAGCTTCATTTTGGTGAAGAGGGAAGCACGACCTTCGTACGCCCCATCTACCTCAGGCATATCGTTGAAAACCTGAAAGAAATCGGCGCGCGGCCTTTTCTTACAGATACGTGTACCCTATATGTAGGGGAACGCAGCAACGGCATTGAGCATCTTGCCCTTGCCATTCGCCATGGCTTTGCCTACGCCGTCGTGGATGCCCCTCTTGTCATCGCCGACGGGATCCGCGGAAATTCATACAAGATCGTTCCCGTTGAGGGAAAACACTTCAAGGAAACGTATATCGCCAAGGAGATCGTAGAGGCGGATGCCATTATCGGGGTAACTCACTTCAAGGCCCATGAGCTCACGGGTATCGGGGGAACCTTAAAAAACATTGGCATGGGGTGCGCCGCCAGAAAGGGAAAGCTCGCCCAACATTCCAACGTGGCCCCTAAGGTCAAACGGAAAAAATGCGTGGGATGCAGAACCTGCATCCCCGTTTGTGCCCAAAACGCCATTTCCATCTCAGACGGCAAGGCACACATCGATCCTGAAAAATGTGTGGGATGCGGCGAGTGTATTACTGCCTGCCCACAGAAAGCCATCCAGATTCAATGGAACGAAACCATCCCCGTGTTTCAGGAAAAATTAGCCGAATACGCCACCGCCGCACTGAAGGGGAAACAGGATACCAGCCTCTTTTTCAACTTTGTCTGGGACATCAGCCCCATTTGCGACTGCAACCCCCACTCCGGGGTTCCCATTGCCCCTGCCATCGGTATCGTGGCCTCAACCGATCCCGTGGCGGTGGATCAGGCCTCCGTGGATATCATCTGTAACCCGCCACAGAAAATCAGAGAAGCCCTTCATCTCCCCTATGAAACCATAAGAAATCCGTTTGAGAAACAATACCCCAAGATCGATTGGACCATCCACCTGCGCCATGCCGAAACCATGGGACTTGGATTGCGTGATTACAACCTTGTCCTGATAGATGAATTGCCATAAAGTGGAGAACACTCGGGTA
>JALTEW010000031.1 GCA_027073795.1 bacterium
GAGGTAAAATTTGTTGAGAGGTCGGCCAGGGAAACAAAGATCGTCCGTGGAAATTTCCCAGCCAACCTTTGCGACGAACCTTTTGATCCCTCTCCTTGCCTTGGAGAAAATTCTCCTTTCAGCAAGGATTTTTCTTAAACTCATCTACTCTCCTTATGAGATACCCAAAAATCCCCTTGATTTCCTGTCCACTTTCGCAGGATCTTGACCGAGCTCTGCCATCAGTTTCTCCACGGCTTTAAGCAGGCAATGGTGGGCATTGGTGATATATGCCCTGAGATCTTGCTGATCAAAGAGATCTAGTTTTTCTACTGAAAAGGCTCGCCTAAACACCCGGAATCTAAAAGCTCCAGGTTTGTAAGTAAGATACCAGGAGACATCAAGGTTGTTCCCATAATCTCTGGCATTGATGTAGACCTTAAAAGGTTCAAGCCTTGGATTATTCAAAGGGGCAACCACTAAGAAATCCCGTCTTACCCCAAGAATTCCCTTTAGCACGCCTGGAGCCAACTTTTGTCTCTCTATTACCAAACCCGGTGCTTTGGACCCCTTGATAAATCCCTCTGCATCCTGAAAAATTTTCTCTGCCCTTCCTTGGCCATCTTCGATAAGAACTGACCAGTTATCTATTACCTCTTCCTTCGTTAGCATGGCTGGGACAAGAAGAGCAAGGCCGATCAGTAAGATGATTAGACCTATCAGTGAAAGGGGAAGAGAGGTTGAAGATAGTCCCACTATGAAAAGGACGAAACCAAAGACTGAAAGGGCGATTGAGAAAGTTTTTCTATCCCAACTCATGTTCCACCTCTTTTCAGGTCAGTCAATAGTATATAACGAATGATGGTTTTTGAAAGAGCATAAACTCTTGGTTCAAAGATCGGAGTGCAATTCTTCCTGAGGATCTCCCTCCCTGCCACTGGGGGAGAAATTTCAAAGAGCTATTAAAAGAGCTATAAAGGAGCTGCCAAGGATTGGGCCCAATTTTCCCTCCATCACCTTCCGTTTTTGAGATCCCTTAAGGCCTTAGATTCCCTTTTGTGGCAGGGAGGGAGATCCTCAGGAAGGAGCTTTCCTTTTCAGCGTTTCATAGCAATATATGCCTAAGGCAACGGCATCAAAGAGCATGGTATAGTACTTCCTTTCCCACCAATGTCCCTTAAGGTCCTTTTCCAGATCCTTTTGGTACCGGCGATAAAGCCAGGGATAGTACTGGGTGACAATGATCCTTTCAGTGTTCATCTTTGTAGGCTTTTCACTTTGGCAGATGAATTCTCTTCCCTGAGCCAGAGAGAAAGACAATACCTTTTGTAATTTCTCTTTTCCTAATTCTTCTACTGTCTTGTACAACAATCTCAGCCGAGGGCTATTTCGTCTCTGGATTAAAGATGGCTTCCCGACGATCATCACTTGGGGCGAGTAATCGCCGATCAATCGTGACAAAGCCTTTTTTGCTCTCTTTGCGGCTTGAGCATCTGTCATCCCTTTTTCTCTCAGCTTCTTTATCCCCCAGTAGACAAGCTCTGTATCTTTGAGTATTGCCACACCGAGATATTTCGAGAAAAGACTTATGGCAAGAATTCTTAATTTTTGAGTTTTGGGTACTTTCATCTATTTTGCCTATAAATTTTTTCTTAGGATGTCCTCTCTTTTTGCTACTTCCTCTTTCCATTTCTTGGTCATCCCTGGGTAAAGCCATTCGGGTAAGGTCTTCAGAGAATAGGAGAGTTTGAAAATGTTCTCTGAGTCAGGCAGGATCTGGCCCTTTTCATAGCGAGAGACCTGGGAAGGGTTTTTGTGACCCAGCAGAAAAGCAAGGTCACTTTGTTTATAACCCAGCTCTTCCCTCTTTCTCCTGATTCGATTTTCAATCTTCTCCATCTTTTCCATAAGAACGTGAATTTTCTTTTCTAATCTAGCTCAAAATAAAAACTTGCCTACGAGCAAAAATTTGCGTCCGTAGGCAAGTTAATATTATTCTTAATTTTGAGCTAATCCATATAAATTATAGCAGAAACCCTCTGATTTGTCAAGACTTAGAGATTATCTTTTTCACCACCATACCCAGTGCTATGGCATCGAACATGTTTTGCCAATACCTCTCCTTCCATTTCCGATCCTGAGACAGGTAGACCTTGAGTTCAGGATGTTTTGCTACTACCACTCTTGCCACCTCCGCTTTTTTCGCATTGCCATTACCGCAGATGAGCTTCCTGACTGTGCTTGGGGCAAGGGAGACCACATTAAGGCCTTTCCTTTTCCCTACTGCCTTTATCTCCTCAGCAAGGACATTGAGGAGAGCAACGTTCCGGTTATTGGAGAAGAAGGTCTTCTCAATGGCAAGGGTGCTAGGATGAAAGTCATTTATTAGCCTGAGAACGATCCGCCTTGCCTGCCTCAACCTTTCATGAGGAAATCTAACATTATTTTTGATTACTCTAACCCCGTAATAGACAGGCTTTCCGTTTTCAAGTAAAGCGATGCCCATGAACCTTGTCCCAGGGTCAATGGCCAGAAGTTTGTTTGGCATGTTTTTGGACCAGATAATTAAAAAGAGCTGCCCGACCTTTCCTGGTCTTCTCAGAAGGGACCTCGTTTGCCTCTCCCAATATTCCCCTCAGAAAGGTCTCAGGGTATCTTTTGGCATAGGAGAGGTACAGAGAAAAGCTCTTTTTATCATTCAGAGTTTGAGCAAGATCCATAGCAAGTAGCTCCTCCCTAGTTTTTGGCTTCCCTTCTTTAGAAGCGATAAGTTTTAAAATTTTCTTGAAAGTGTTATCGTTGTTAATTATTTTTGTTAGATAATTATTGTTTATGTGATTCTCTGTCACATCAGATGTGACATCCCTGTCACCGGGATACGACGCCCCTGACACATCCGGATCGAGGAGATGGTAGACACAGCTTCCTTTCCCCTTCTGCACCTTTATCAGCCCGAGTTTCTCAAGGAGCTTTACCCTTCTTATCACTGTCCTCCGGCTAAGCCCGGTGAGCTCTGCTAAAGCCTTTTGAGTGGGGAAGCAAATCTGTGTCCTTGAGTTGGCAAAGAAAGCTAAAGCACTATACACCAAAAAGCCAGAGGCCCCAAGTCTCTTGGCATACTTGGATAAGATAGTCTTATGGATCCAGAACCAATTCCCATCACGCATATCCCTGATGGGTTTTTGAAAGAGCTCTTCCATAGTCAGTAGAACTTCTTTCCCCAGATATACTCGCAGATCGTCCGAGCTAAAAGTCCGAGATGCTTTCGCATTTCATCGATCTGGACATCAGTCAAATCCGGTCTTCTTAAGATTTGCCGGTACTTTTTATAGATGTCCTCTTTCTTCCTCCTTTTCCTTTTGGCTATCATTGAACCTAATCTTTTTCCGAAAACGACCTTTATTGATCCAGGTTAACGAGAGAAAAGGAGGAGAATAAGGAGGGAAGAATCGCCTCAGGAAGCATCTCTGACTATCCAAAATCCAAAAAGCCCGATCATTTGGTCGAGCTTTGTCCTATCTAGTCAAAGTTAACCCCCTAGTTTGCTACGGGGTTCTTTTGTCTCTTACCACAGGACAAATGAGCTATTAACCAAAATCTTCTTATTTATCAAAAGCTACTATTTCATCCTCTATAAGTTAGCTTCCTTATCTAAATTTATTTCATTGCCCCCTACGCTTAACTTCTTTCTAGCTACCCAAACAAACCCTTTATCAGGAGTGATTACTGCCGCATCAACAGGACCACCAACACCAGGCATGTCTCCGGGGTCAGCTATAATTCCATCTGAAAAACGTTGAATGGCGGATGTGGTCTGTATCATCAGTACACAAAAATCTACAGCATCTTGGAGGGTCATGGTCCCCCATTGAATAAAATATTCCAAGTTCCTAAGTTGTTTATTTACTTCTTCTTGCCCAAGTTTTTGGGCGGCTTCATTAATGAATTTTATGTTTCTGGGACATGCGGCAGGAATCTTGCACCAGTTTACCGACCATTTTGCGCTAAGGCAACTGCTGGTTCCGATAGAATCATCTCATGTTTGATGTAATCCAATGGTGACATGTAGCCCAACGCTGAATGT
>JALTEW010000032.1 GCA_027073795.1 bacterium
CTCCTTCAACACGGCAAGCTCGTAGAGCAGTGCGGAATTGAACATGATGTCGGCGTTTTCCTGATAGGGAAAGATGTTTTTTTCTTCCCCCCTTCGGACAGACGGCCAGCGGTGCAGCGTTTCCAGTGCGTCATGGCCCCGGTATTTGTGGTCCCGGACCATGCGCCGGATCAGGCGGTTGTCGGTGGTGGGAATCCGGTTCTGGCCGTCCACTGAAATCTGGGTCAGGGCGGAAACATACACCTTGTAGGTCAATGCGTTGTCAATGTCGGGAATGAGCCGGGGGTTTAGGCCGTGGATTCCCTCAACAATAATCACATGCTTCGGGCTGATCTCCAGCACCCGGCCGTCCGGCATGGATTTCCCCAGTTGAAAGTCATAGCGGGGAAGCTGAACCTGTTTCCCTGCCAGCAGGTCATTCAGGTTCCGGTTGAACAGCTTGACATTCAAGGCTTCCAGTGCTTCAAAGTCATATTCGCCCTTTTCATCTTTCGGAGTTTTTTCCCGGTCCACAAAATAATTGTCCAGAGAAATTGCCACCGGTTTCATCCCCGCGACCTTCAGTTGTACACCGAGGCGCTTGGAAAAGGTGGTTTTACCGGAGGAAGACGGCCCTGAAATCAATACGATACGAATTCGCTCCCGTTCCCGGCTGATCCGGTCTGCCATCTGGGCAATCTTCTTTTCCTGCAGTGCTTCCGCGATACGGATAATTTCCTGGCCGTGGTTGGGTTTTTCAATGCAATCATTGAGGTTGCAGACGTAGCCAAGGCCCAGAATTTCCGCCCATTGTTTGTGTTCCTGAAAAATCTCAAACATCTTGTCCTGGGGAACCACGTCCTCCAGTTTTGAAGGGTTGGACGAGCGGGGAAAGCGCAGCAGCATTCCGTCGTAGTAGGGAACCAGGTCAAATACATCCAGTATTCCGGTGGCGGGAACCAGGTAGCCGTAAAAATAACCGATGGTATCGTCCAGGTAATACACCGATGTGTACAGCTCCACCCGGTCTTTGAAAAGCTGGGCCTTTTCTTCCATTCCGGCTTCGTGGAAGAGCTTCACCGCCTTTTCCGTTTCCATTTCCACCCGGCGAAACGGCATATTGTTCCGGATCAGGGTTTTCATCCGTTCCCGGAGCCGGGAAACCGTATCCCGGTTCAATTTGCCGGACAAGCCCTCAATTTCACAGTAAAAGCCTTTGGAAACCGAGTGCTCAATGGTCAGAAACCCGTCCGGGAACAAATCACGAACTGCTTTGTGGAGAACAAAACAGAGGGAACGGACCACCATGCGCATTCCGTCCGGGTGGCTGATGTCAATGAAACGGACCCGTTTGGGTTTAAAAACATTGTAGTCCAGTTCTTTGAGCTCATTGTTTACCATCGCCCCGATAATGGGGTAAGGTGTCTGGATTTTCAGTTGTTCCGCAATTTCAGCCAGCGATGTCCCCAGCTCCCACTGCCGTTTTTCCCCTGTGTTTTCGCAATGAATTTCAATCATTCGCCGCATTTTGTGTCCTCCCGGCTTCCGTCTTTGATGAAATTATCTGGCATATTTCCGCCAAAGTCCAGAAAAAGGGCATTTTCCTCCGCCTGACAGTGGGAATCAGCTGTTCTGAGCCGTACTTCCCCTTAGATTTCTCTCTGGCCGGCGGAAAAGGAGAGAAACATGGGCCTGGCGCCGGTGTGGAGGATGAGTATCATCAGCAGTCCCAGCGGAATGTAGGATAGCCACAGGGGGGTGGGGCCGAATTTTTCGTAGAAAAATCCACCGATGGCAGGCCCCAGGACCAGTGCGGTTGAAAACGCAAGGGAATAAAGCCCCATGTAGCGTCCCCGGCGGCGCTCCCCGGCACGGGTTGCCACCATGGCGGAAAACTGGGGAAAGGACAGGATTTCTCCCATGGTCCACATCACCACGGTAACAGCGGCAAAAAGGCCGGATTTCCCAAAGGGAAGCAGGGCAAATCCAAGAGCAAAGAAGAGAATGCCAATGGTCACCGTGCGAAGGGGCGGCGTTTTCTGAAGGCGGGTGACAAGGGGCATCTCCACTGTGGCGCAGATGACCGCGTTCAGAGCAAAGAGAAGCCCGATTGCGGTTTCGTGCAAGCCGTAAGCCGAGTCCATGAACAGGGGGAATGTGCTGAGAAGCTGCATGAACAGCATGCCGTAGCACAGTACCACCAGCAGGAAGAGAAGGAAGGGAAAATCCCTCAGGGCGGACGATGTCTGAAAAGTACTGTTATCAACATCCGCCTTTTTCCGGGGCGGTTCATGGTAAAACAGCAGGAGGATCAGGGCGGCAGCGAGGCAGGTCAAGCCGTCCACCCAGAAAAGAAAGCGATAGCCCACCAGTACCAGCAATCCGCCCACGGCGGGGCCGATGGTGGCACCGACATTGATTGCCAGGCGGTTCAGGGAATAGCCCCTTGCCAGTTGGCCTTTGGGGCAGGAATCCGCCACTGCAGCGGCATTGGCGGGGCGAAATGCCTCCGCCACAACTCCAATCACCGCCATCATGGCCTGAATTCCGTGGAGAGAGTGAAGATGGCCCAAGGTAATGAAACCCAGGCCGTTCAGAACCAGACTCAGCCACTGAACCCGTTTGTATCCCAGTTTGTCTGCCAGAAAGCCCCCCGCCACTGTGCCTGCCATACCGCCAACCCCGTAGAAGCTGATTGCCAGCGCCGCCTGGGCCGGTGTTACCCCCAGTTCGTGAACCAGGTACAATGCCATGAAAACCAGTACCATAGAGCCGCTGCGGTTGATCAGCACCACCAGCGCCAGCATCCAGGACCTTCCCGGAAGCCCTTTGAACGATTGAAGATAGCGGTTCCATGTTTTTTGAATCATCTCTTTTTCCTCTGAAATTACGCTGCGTTTTACACTGGAAAACTACCGAAGAAGCGCCACCCCACTGCTCCTGGGGTCTGCCGCGGCTTCGATTTTGCCGGAAACAGGCTGACAAATAATCACGGCGTTTCCAAGCCCCCTTGTTTTACGGGGAATTTGCCCCAGTTTCTTCAATTTTTCCACCAGATTCCGATTTTTCCACAGTTCCGGCTCCAACCGGATTTCATCCGGCAGCCACTGGTGGTGAAATCGGGGAAATCGGATGGCGGTTTCGGCATCCATGTGGAATAGGGACAGGTTCAGGTAGGTTTGCAGAACTGTGGTAATGATGGTACTGCCGCCGGGGCTCCCCAGCGCTATCCGGAATTCCCCGTTTCGAAGGACAATGGCCGGTGTCATGGATGACAGCATCCGTTTTCCAGGCTGAATGGCATTGGCAATGCCCCCAACCAGGCCGTAGAGGTTCGGGGACCCCGGTTTGGCGGAAAAATCATCCATCTCGTTGTTCAGCAGAATCCCGGTTTTTTTCAGGAGGATGCCACTTCCGAAAGAACCGTTGAGGGTGTAGGTAACGGATACGCAGTTCCCCTCCCGGTCCATGACGGCATAGCTGGTGGTCTGGGGAGACTCCTTCAACATCAATCCACTCGTTTCCACCAGCCCGAGGCCGGGCTTCACCTTGTCGGATGCCGTAGCGTGGTCCAGGTGGATTTCAGCCGCCCGTTTCTTCAGGTAGGCCGGTGTCAGCAGGCGCTGCCAGCGGACGGGAAAGCGCTCCGGCCCCCCCAGGTAGGTGTTCCGGTCGGCGTAGGCCCGTTTTTCAATCTCCGCCAGTAGATGGATGGTTTCAGCGCTGTCTGCTTTCAGCCGGGCAAAATCAAAATTTCCCAGCATCCCGAGAATTTCACCAATGACCACACCGCCGGAGGAGGGAAGGGGCATCAGGTAGAGGTCATCCCCGTTAAATTTCACACAGACCGGGGCCCGCCAGACTGCCCGGTAGTTTTCCAGGTCAGAAAGGGTGATGATTCCCCCTTTTTTTCGTAATTCCCGGACAAAATTGCGGGCGGTTTTACCCCTGTAAAAATCATCCTCCCCGTGAAGGGCGATTCGCTTCAGGGTTTTCGCCAGTGCTGGTTGTCGCCAGATGGAATTTGTTGAAACCGCCTTTTTGTCCGGAAAAAATACCTGCATCGTATCC
>JALTEW010000033.1 GCA_027073795.1 bacterium
AAGTTATATAATAGATTATTTCCCCCCTGTCAAGACGGGGGACAATCTGTTATTTTCTTTGTCGTCAAAGGCGGGGGCCGAAAAGGGTGTCTATTGCTTGGTTAACGTGTTTGAAGATATAAGGTGCTCCGGCTCTGATAAGGTCATTCTTTTTCCCTGTTCCCGTCATGACCGCGATAGGTGTGATGGGGATGCGACGGGCGGTCAGGACATCCAGGGGGTGGTCTCCAATCATGAAAACCCTGTCATTCGGGAGGGAAAATTGTCGGAGAATGGGTTTTAGAGCGGCCTTCTCTGGCTTATAAGCTTGGCTGTTTTCACGCGTAAGGATGACCTCGAAGAAGCCCCTGGCCTTTCCAATAATCTTCCCCAGGGCCTTTTCACAGTTTCTTGTGGCAATAGCAAGGTGAAATCCCCTTTCTCTGAGCTTCCAGAGACGGCGGTACACGCCAGGGAGGAGGTGACTTTTTGATGCAGCGGCTAACTCCATCTCCTCAAGGATAGAAAAGGCTTCCTGATTTATTTGTTTGGCAAGAGCAGGGTTATCTCTTTGTACCCTTTCAATAGCCTCATTAATTCGCTCAAGGACATATTCTTTGTTCAGGGAATCATGTGGAATCCCATATCTAACGAACAAGGCATCGATAGCCTGACGCATCTTGTCGAAATCGATGGACATCAGGGCCAGGGTGCCGTCAAAATCAAAGATGATACCGTATTCCGATCCGCGCTCAACCCTTCTTGATGATAGCGACATATTTCAGTTTCAGGTCGTAAAGCAGGTTCGTAATAAGCTGTTCCTCATCCTGATCCAGGTTTCCTCCCGTTTTTTTCTTTAGCATATCGATGAGGTCAATGGTTTGCTTGGCAAGTGGTAGGTTTTTCTCGAGCTGATTGGTCTCCGGGTTGGGAAGTTCTCCCAGGTGCATAAGGGCCGACGTACTCAACGAGAGGATAAAGGTCGAAAAGTTGACCTCCGGCAGGGGAGCACTGTTCTTACCTTTCGCCTGCCTGGGGGGCTCTTTTCTTGTTTCCGTGGGTTTTTCCTGTTCCAATGCGGGTGTTGCCCCTTCTCCAGCTCCCTCGTTCAGAATTTTCCTCTTGTCTTTGACCTTAAATCCCTTATCTTCTGTATTTTCTACCATACGTTCCTCCTTTACAATGATTTTTTACAAACCTATCATTGCTTATAGAGATTGAAAATCAGCTTGTAGGTATAAGTTCCTCTGAGGAGCACGAGCTCAAAGCGTCCTTCCCGGAGATGTTTTATGAGTCCTTTATGGAATGTCTGAACGTTCTTTAGGTCGGATCCGTTTAATTGAAGGAGGATGTCCCCTTTCTGTAGCCCATTGGCAGAGGCAAGGGATCGGGGAATGACCTCTGAAATGGCAATCCCTATGGAAATCCCCGATCTCGAGAGGAATGCCTTTTCTTTCCTGTTCAGCTCTCTGAGACCAAATCCGAAAATTCTGCGGATGAGGAAGGTGCCATGACGGGCTGTAAGCCGTTTGAGCTTCAGGGATAGCGTTTCTTCCTTGCCGTTTCGTATGATTGAAAGAGATATCATATCTCCCGGGAGATACTGATTGAGAACCTGTTGAAACATCAAAGGTGAAGAGGTTGTTGTCTGGTTGATAGCGGTAATGATATCCCCCACCCTGAGGTGACTCACGGCGGCGGGGCTGCCAAGCTCGATGGCGGTAATAAGGATGCCTTTGTCGCCCTTGAAATTAAAGTGGCGGGCGATGGAAGGGGTTAGCACCTGACAGTCAATCCCAAACCAGGCGGGGGGAACATGGCCATAGGTGATGATTGTCCTGGAAATCTTTTTGACCTTGTCGATGGGAATAGCGAACCCGATTCCCTGGGCCTTGCTGTAGATAGCCGTATTGATTCCGATCACCTTCCCTAAGATGTTGAGAAGTGGTCCGCCGCTGTTACCCGGGTTGATGGAGGCGTCGGTTTGTATGAGGTCCTTGAAAATCTTCCCCTCGCTGTTCAGCGAACGGTGGAGGGAGCTGATAACGCCAACGGTCACGGTATTTGAAAGACCGAACGGGTTCCCAATTGCGATGACGGTTTCCCCTATCATCAGATCCGATGAGGTCCCCATGGGGATAGGGGGAAGCCCGGTCTTTCCCTTCAGGCGAAGCACCGCGATATCTGTTACGTCGTCGGAACCGACCGAAACGGCTGAAAGGCGTTTCCCCCTGCTGGTAATGATGGCGATCTCCTTCGCGCCATTTATGACATGCTGATTAGTCAGGACCTTTCTCCCATCATCGAAGATGATTCCCGACCCCAAGGTTTTCAGCTTGAATCGCTGGATAAATTCCGGTGCAAGAAAATCCTTGAAAAAGGAATTAAAGAAGGGGTTACCAATTCCCCCGAAGGGAGAGACCCTCCGCTGGACAATCTGCTGTGTGCTGATGTTTACGATAGATGGGGCAACCCTCTCCACCACCCTGACCACAGGGGTTTTGCGTTTCTCGATATCGGAAAAAGGACTTGAAGAAATAGCACCTGATGCCATGAAAAAAGGGAGTAAAACAGTTAGATACGAGAGATATTTTGAGAGTTTTTTCTTCATAGGCTGTAATTCTCCTTTCTTCTTATTAACCACTTTTCAGGTTTTGTCAAACGGGTTCGGTATGAAAACAATTGATTTAGGTTTGACGTTGCGTTATGATGAGCCTCGCTAAATTTTATGGGGAGATCGAAAGGAAAGTGTAATATGACCACTTACAAGGATGCAGGCGTTGATATAGAAAAAGGGGAGAAATTCGTCAAGAATATTGCCCAGAGGGTGAAGCAGACCTGGTCCCCAGAGGTGAGGTCGGACCTTGGGGATTTTGCCGCCCTTTATTCCCTTTTGGGGTATGAGTTGAAACATCCCGTTCTGGTTTCCTCGACAGACGGTGTGGGCACGAAACTCAAGATTGCCATCGCGATGAATGTCCACCATACGGTAGGGATTGACCTTGTTGCCATGTGTGTGAATGACATCATTGTCAAAGGTGCCCGCCCCCTTTTTTTTCTGGATTACCTTGCCTGTGGGGAGTTGGACCCCAAAACAGGGCAGGAGGTTGTGGAGGGGATTGCCAAGGGGTGTGAAGAAGCGGCGTGTTCCCTGGTGGGCGGTGAGACCGCTGAGATGCCCGGAATGTACCCGAAAGGTGAGTATGATCTGGCGGGGTTTGTCGTGGGTATTGTGGACGACGGGGAGATTGTGGACGGAGCGGATATCTCCAGTGGAGACGTCGTCATCGGTCTTTCATCAAGCGGGTTGCACAGCAACGGGTATTCCCTTGTGCGGAGGATCATCGACACAACACCCGACCTGACCCTCTCGACCCGCATTCCGGAGCTTCAGTCCTCCCTTGGGGAGGCCGTGTTGACTCCTACCCGGATCTATGTGAAAACAGTGATGGCGCTGATACGGGATTTCAATATCAAGGGAATGGCTCATATCACCGGTGGGGGGATGGAGGGAAACTGTATCCGTATTCTTCCCAAGGCTGCGGCTATGTGTGTCCATCGGACCGCTTGGGAGATCCCACCGGTTTTTGAATTTTTCAGGCAGCGGGGGAACCTGTCGGAGGCAGAGCTTTTTAAAACCTTTAATTGTGGGATTGGGCTGGTTCTCGTGGTTTCTCCCGAGGTTGTCGATGAAGTCCTGTTGCGGTTGAAGGGACTGGATGAACAGGCGTTTGTTATCGGGGACATCGTCCCACGCGAGAAGGATATGCCGCCCTTTATCTGGGATTGAGGAGGGCAAAAATGGATAAGCGACTGAATATCGGTGTTCTGATTTCCGGTCGTGGGTCCAATCTTCAGGCCATTATAGATGGAATTGACAGGGGAGAGGTCGCCGCGCAGATTTCTGTTGTTATCAGCAACGAACCGGGTGCCTATGGATTGAAACGGGCGGGGACTCATGGAATTCCGGCGCTGGTGGTGAATCACAGGGATTATGAAAACCGGGAGGCCTTTGAATCCCGGTTGATCGAGATTCTGAAGGAGTATGGGGTGGAACTTGTGGTGTTGGCGGGATTCATGCGTGTTTTGACCCCTACTTTCCTGAAGGCCTTCCCCATGCGGGTGGTTAACATCCATCCTGCCCTTCTTCCCGCATTTCCTGGCGTGGGGGTACAGGAAAAGGCGGCTGATTACGGGGTTAGGTTTTCCGGTTGCACCGTTCACTTTGTCAATGAAGGTGTGGACGCCGGACCGATTGTTGCCCAGGCTGTGGTTCCCGTTTTCCCGACGGACACGGGAGAGATCCTGGCGGATAGAATCCTTAAAATGGAGCACCAGGTTTTCCCCAAGGTTATTCACTGGATTGCTGAGGGAAGGGTGCATGTCGAGGGCCGTCGGGTTTTTGTGGACGGGGCAAAAGTGGATGAAGAAATTGCCTTTATCGAGCCTTCCCTGTAAATGGTGTCCCCTATTTTTGTGAGCGCCTGCCTTGTGGGATTCCGCTGTCGTTATGATGGGTGTTTTAAAACCAGTCGAAGTGTCTTGGACCTGCTTGAGGGTCAGGAATGGATTCCTGTTTGCCCCGAGCAATACGCGGGACTTCCTACCCCGCGCGTGCCAATGGCATTTGCAGGAGGAACCGGCCAGGATGCCCTGGCGGGGGAGGCACGGATTGTCCAGCAGAATGGCAGAGAGGTGACACAACTGCTTCTCAACGCGTCCCGCTGCCTTGTTCTGCTTGGGATGGGGTGGGGCGTTAAGTGCGCGATTTTAAAAGAAAGAAGTCCCTCATGTGGGGTAACCACCACCTATGTTGGGGAGGAACGTGTAAAAGGAATGGGGGTATTCGCGGCTATGCTCAAGGTGGAAGGCATTGAGGTTCTCAGCGAGGAAACGCTTGGGGCACGCGGGGGGCAGCCATGATTTTCGATGCCTTGGTGGTGGGAGAGTCGCCCTCAGCCATGGCAGCGGCCTCCTTACTCACTCGGAGGGGGTTGAAGGTGGCGTGGGTGGTGTCTCCGGCCCATGTTTCTCAATCGGGCGAAGGGATAGGAAGCCCGGGAGTTTCTGATATTGTCTGGGATTTGCTGCCTCGGGGGTTGGTGAGGAATGTCCTCCAACGCCTGGGTGTGCCCTACAAGCACCTTGAAAAGGAAAAGGGGGTTGGCATTCAGATTGTCAGTCCTGAATTCAGAACAGCGTCCATCCATGGTGTTAGGGAATTCAGGAGGGAATTGAAACGTATCTTTGCCTTGAGTGGCCCGGAGCTGGATAAAATTGTACGTTTGGAAGCGGAAAATCATGAGGATGAATTTTTAAACCGATACTGGGGGGCTTTGTTCGAGGGTTCCTCGTCTATTCAAAAACGTTCTCTGGCTTTTTTCCCCGGTGGTGAAGGGATTGTGCCACGCCCCATCGATATCGAGGGGATGCGGCTGGATCCTCCTCTGAAACGTCTGATTGAACTGACTGTTTTCCCGCAGAGCTATCTCGGACAGTGGGTTTTTCCAAGGTCCCTTATCAGGCATTTTATTAGTAATTTTAGCCGCTTGAATGTTTTTGCTCAAGGGCGTCTTGTTTCTCCCGATAAGATTTTTCGGGGGGTTTTCCAAATGGGTGGCGGAGAGATTTTCCCTGGCGAAGAGGGCGTGTATATCGAGCCCCATCGGGAAAAAGGAGTCAGCCTGTGGCTGAATCAGGAAGAGGTTGTAAATGGAACGGTCTGCCTGGTGGCGGTTTCCCTGGACGAGGCGCCAGAGATGTTTGAGCGGTTGCGCCTTCCCCACCGCTGGTTCGGAAGGGAGGAGGCACCGGGGGGTGTCCGTGTTGCCAATATCACGTTTTCTATGGATCTCATGGGGGTTCCCGGCGGGATGGGGGAAAACCTAATACTGTACACTGGACTGGCGACAGACCTGTTTGTCCCGGAGGACCTTTCCCTTCTATCACTTGAAAAGATTGAACCGACCACAGTTGAGGGACATTACACCGTGTTCTACGAAGGCGATTTCCCTGGCGGTGACCTGCAGAAATGGGCAAACGGACAGATTCAACGCCTCGAAAATCTGTTCCCGTTTATGACATCTTATATTATCCTGAAGAACGTTTCTGTTTCAGAGGGGCATCCTCTCGCTATGGGGCACTATTTTTATGACACAACGCGCAAACGCAAGCTAGGGACCACAAAACTGAAAGAGGGATTTCTTGGAAAGAATATCCGGTATATTGGACGGCAGCAACTGGATTATTTAGGCCTGGAGGGAGAGATAATTACAGGTATCAAGGCCTATCAGTGGGCTCTGGACCGATTAGCCAAGATATGATGCCTTCGCAAAAGGTCGGGATTAGAAAACAGGTTGGCAGTGGTCAGATTGCAGGTTTTTTATTTAATAAGGAAGGAATATAATGGATGAGGCGTTGAGAGAACAAATGTTATCGTCGGGGTTTTATCCCCATCATCCCCCCACCGTGGAAGAGGTACAAACCCACATTTCCCATGTCTTTATAGCGCCGCCTTTTGTGTACAAGGTCAAAAAACCTGTGGATTTCGGCTTCCTTGATTTCCGAACCCTTGTTCGGCGGCGCTATTTTACCCACCGAGAGCTTTATCTGAACAGTCGATTTTCCCCCGGGCTTTATTTGGATGTTCTGCCCGTTACCTTTGACGGCAGAGAATTTCACCTGTCCGGGGACGGTGAACCGGTGGAGTATGCCCTGAAGATGCGCCAGTTTAACGGTGAAAAAACCATGAAAAACCTGATTCAAAAGGGGGAGATGACGCGTGAGAAGGTGGTGGCACTCGCGAAGCGACTTGCTGAACTTCATGCCCACTCTCACCGTGTCAGTCCAAGGCGGGGATTGGGGTCCCATGCCTCTGTGACCTATGACTGTGAGGAAAACTTTGAACAACTTTCCCCGTTTGTGGGTGACTTCGTGGACAGGGTATCATGGCAGAACACCAAGGAGGGAACCCTAAGTTTCCTTCAAAGGCACCGCGACCTTTTTGAAGCACGGCACCGGAGTGGGTTTATCCGGGACTGCCATGGGGACCTTCACACCGAGCACGTCATCTTTGAAGGCGATACCATCTATATCTTCGACTGTATCGAGTTTAATGAGCGTTTCCGTTATATCGATACCATGTCCGATCTGTCCTTTCTTGTCATGGAGCTGATCTTTATGGATCAGATCCCCCTCAGCGAGACACTCCTAAGCACCTATTTCGCGTTTGTTGAAGACAAGTGGGGCGGGTTTCTGCTCGATTTCTATGCCTGTTACCGGGCGACGGTTCGGGCAAAGGTTCATGCCTTTACGGCGGGGGATGCCTCCGTGCCTGAGGCGCAGAGGCATCATTCGAAATTGTTGTCGCGTGCCTATCTTGAACTCGCGGAACGGCTGATAGGACGTTTTCAACGGCCCTATCTTATCATAACTATGGGGTTTTCGGGAACAGGGAAAACAACCGTGACGCAGGCGCTGGCAGCGAGATCTGGGATAGAGGTTTTGCGTTCCGATGTCATCCGAAGGAAGGTAACGGAGGGACAGCCGGTGTCAACGGGTGCCTGGAACGTGGGAATATATCAGCCGGAGAGCCGGGCCCTGGTTTATGAAACCATGTTCGCGCGAGCCCGTGAAATTCTGGGTGCCGGACGTTCCATTTGTCTCGACGCCAGTTTCCTGGAGAAGAAGCAGAGGGAAGAGGCGCTGAGGCTGTCACGGGAGTTGCAGGTGAACCTCCTGGCAATCGAGTGTGCCTGTGATGAGGAAAGGGTAAAGCAGCGTCTGCAGGGGCGAAATAAGGAGGGGAAAGACCCCTCGGATGCTGATTTCTCCATCTATCAGAGACAGAAGGAAGTGTTTGGGGGCTGGGACCCCATCCCCTCAATCCGGCGATTTACCATCGATACGACCCATGGAATTTCAGATACTGAACTATCCATGCTGGCGGCTTTTGTGGCACGCTGACTCTTTTGACTTGACGCATGAATTGTGGAAGAAAAAGCCTTATCCCATGGGATAGGGCTTTTTCACACGGTTATTTGCATGAAAGTGTGAAACATTTCTCATTTAATTATTGACATCGTTACACCGATTGTGGTATGTTGCGTTTCCCTTTTGGGAGAGGAAGGTGGGGAGTGTTATGACAGATCCTTATCGGGAAAAGGACATTTCGGGGTGTGGCCTCAGCGCCTACATGGATGAATCGGGGAAGCGGACCTCCGGTGAGGATATCATCCAGTCGATTGCCCTACTCCATGATCGTGCAAACGGCCTGGGGGGCGGGTTTGCGGCGTATGGCATCTATCCCGAGTTTCCCGAATGTTACGCCTTTCATCTCTTTTACGACAACAGCGCCAGCCAGGTTGCCTGTGAGGAATTGATACATGCAAATTTTGAGGTTCGGGGATCAGGTCCCATTCCAACGCGGAAGGCCTTTGGTATCGGTCCATCCCCCATCATCTGGCGCTATTTTGTCGATCCAAGGGAGGATGTTCTGGACCATGCCGGTCTGTCACCAGACGATTTTGTGGTGCAGAAGGTTATGATGATTAACGCCACCATCCAGGGTGCCTTTGTCTTCTCCAGCGGAAAGAACATGGGGACCTTCAAGGCGGTGGGATTCCCCGAGGACGTGGGGGATTTTTACCGTCTGGATGAATATCGTGCCTATATGTGGATAGCCCATGGGCGTTTTCCAACCAACACCCCTGGCTGGTGGGGGGGGGCACATCCCTTCACGATCCTGGATTGGGCCATCGTGCACAATGGGGAAATCTCCTCATATGGAATCAATAGACGCTATGTGGAAATGTTTGGTTATCAGTGCACCATGATGACGGACACGGAGGTGATGGCCTACCTGTTTGACCTCCTGTTACGGAGGCACAAACTGCCGGTTAAAGCCGCTTGTGCCGTGCTTGCCCCCCCATTCTGGGACCTGATTGAACACATGCCAGAGGAGGAGAAAAAATTTTATACCACGCTTCGCATGGTCTATGGCAGCGCCATGGCCAACGGCCCTTTTGCCATTGTTCTGGGAAGCCGTGGTACCATGCTGGCCTTAAACGACCGCATCAAATTACGCCCCCTGGTAGCGGCGCGTAAGGGGGATGTGGTCTATGTTTCGAGTGAAGAGTCGGGAATTCGTGAAATCTGTCCCCGACCCGACACCGTTTGGATGCCCCGCACAGGGGAACCGGTCATTGCGAGGCTCAGGGAGGGGATATCGTGAGGTTCAGCTACCTCGAGCCGGAATTCCTTGTAGAGCGCAATATGGAGCGTTGTATCCGGTGCCAGGTCTGTGTCCGGCAATGCGCCTTTGAGGTACACACCTACGACGAGGCCTCTGATGTCGTTTCCTCCGATTCCAGCAAGTGTGTGGGATGCCTACGCTGTGTCACCATGTGTCCCACCGATGCCCTTATCGTCCGGCAGAACCCTACGACCTTCAAAGAAAACGCCAACTGGACGGGTCGGGTTATCAAGAATATCTACAAGCAGGCGGAAACCGGTGGGGTGCTCTTGACCGGAATGGGAAACGACCGCCCCTATCCCATCTACTGGGACCATATCGTTCTGAATGCCAGCCAGGTGACCAACCCTTCTATTGATCCCCTGAGAGAGCCGATGGAATTGAAGACCTACTTGGGTCGCAAGCCTGAAAGCCTGGATATCTCAGAAAAGGATGGGAAACTGACGCTGAATACGAAGCTCGCCCCCCAGTTAGAGGTAAGGATACCCGTGCTCTTTTCCGCGCTTTCCTACGGGGCCATCAGTTTTAATGCCAGCAAGGCTCTGGCCAGTGCTGCCTATGAATTTGGAACGTATTACAACACGGGTGAGGGGGGGCTGCACCGGGACCTCTATAAATACGGGCAGCGCACCATTGTTCAGTGTGCCTCGGGGAGGTTCGGGGTTTACAAGGATTACCTGCAGGCTGGGGCGGCCATCGAAATTAAGATAGGGCAGGGGGCGAAGCCCGGGATCGGGGGACATCTTCCTGGTGAGAAGGTCAGCCGGGAGGTTTCCATGACCCGGATGATTCCCGAGGGGACGGACGCCCTGTCA
This sequence comes from bacterium, assembly GCA_027073795.1. Taxonomy (GTDB): domain Bacteria; phylum Desulfobacterota; class S145-22; order S145-22; family S145-22; genus S145-22. The sequence goes on from JALTEW010000033.1 coordinate 10,048, forward strand.
CCGGCACCCCATCATGATATCTATTCCATTGAGGACCTTCGGCAGCTCATCTATGCCCTGAAGGAGGCTACGCGCTATGAAAAACCGGTTTCCGTGAAGATTGCGGCGGTTCACAACTCCGCCGCCATTGCCAGCGGGATGGTCCGCGCGGGAGCCGATATTATTGCCCTCGATGGGATACGCGGCGGCACGGGGGCGGCCCCCACAACCATCCGGGACAACGTGGGGATCCCCATCGAGCTTGCCATTGCCTCGGTGGACCAGCGTCTCAGGCAGGAGGGAATCCGCCATCAGGCCTCCATCATAGCGGCGGGGGGATTTCGAAGCAGCTCCGATGTGGTCAAGGCTATTGCCCTGGGGGCCGATGCTGTCTATATCGGGACCGCAGCCCTGGTGGCAATGGGTTGCCACCTTTGTCAGGCCTGCTATACGGGGAAGTGCAACTGGGGCATCGCCACTCAGGACCCCTACCTTGAAAAGCGCCTCAATCCAGAGATCGCCAAGGAGCGTCTGATGAATCTCCTGCGGGCATGGGAGCACGAGATCAAGGAGATGTTGGGGGGGATGGGGATCAATGCCATCGAGAGTTTAAGGGGAAACCGTCTTCATCTGCGGGGAGTGGGCCTGACCGATAGTGAACTTGAAATTCTGGGCATCTTGCCTGCGGGGAGATAGGAAAGGCGTATGAAACGTGTCTACGCAAATGAGGCTGTGTGTGCTGGGTGCCGGTTGTGCGAGATCTGGTGTGTGGTAGCTCATTCCAAGACAAAGGATATCATCAAGGCCTTCAACGAGGAGTTCCCCCGACCCCTGCCTAGGGTCAAGGTAGAGGAATTTGGTCCCTTTTCCTTTGCCCTCCAGTGCCGGCATTGCAAGGAGCCCCCCTGTATCGAGGCCTGCATGACGGGGGCCATGCACCGTGAAACCCCGGAGGGGCCGGTGCTTCACGATCCAGACAAGTGTGTGGGGTGCTGGATGTGCATCATGGTGTGCCCGTACGGGGCAATTGACAGGGATGAAACGATAAAAAAGATTGCGAGCAAGTGTGACCTCTGCCAGGATGAGGAGGAGCCATCCTGTGTGGCGCATTGTCCCAATGAGGCCCTTGTTTTCGAGGACAGAGGCGAATGAGGTACGTCATCATCGGAAACTCCGCAGCAGCGGTTGGCGGTGTCGAGGGGATTCGGAGAATTGACCCGGAAGGGGAAATCACCCTCGTATCAAAGGAGCCGTATCCCGTCTATTCGCGCCCGTTGATCTCCTATTTCCTTGCAGGGCAGGTAGATGCTCGGCACATGGGGTATCGTCCCTCCTCTTTCTACAGAGATTATGGGGTGGCAGCCCTTTTGGGGGAAGAGGCCGAGACTGTGGACACGGAGAAGTCCGAAGTTGTCCTAATGGATGGTCAGCGAATCCCCTATGATCGCCTGCTGATTGCGACGGGGGGTGTCCCTTTCGTGCCCCCTATCAAGGGAGTGGAGAGTAGGGGGGTTACGACCTTTACCACCTATGATGATGCAAAGAACCTTAAACGACTGGTTCGTGGAATAAAAAGAGTCGTGATCCTTGGTGGTGGACTCATTGGAATCAAGGCAATGGAGGGGCTTCAAACCCACGGGGTTGATATCACCGTGGTCGAATTGATGGACCGTGTCCTGGGGCTGGTGTTGGATAAGACGGCTTCGGGTATCTTGGAGAAGGAGTTACAGAAAGAAGGGGTCCACCTTGCGAAGGAGACAACTGTTCGGGAGATCGTGCCAGATTCAGAGGGAAAGGTTTCAGGGGTTGTACTGGAAAACGGTCAAGCCTTGGAGGCGGATCACGTCATCATCGCCATTGGGGTACGCCCCAATCTGAGAGTGGTTGAAGGAACCCCCATTGAGACCAATCGGGGGATTCTGGTGGATGACGCTATGCAGACGAACATTCCGAATGTCTATGCCGCGGGAGACGTGGCGGAGGCGGTTGACCTTCTCAACGGGGGAAGGCGTGTCATTCCCATCCTCCCCAACGCCTATCGTCAAGGGAGTGTTGCGGGTATTTCAATGGCAGGCGGGGAGGCCTCCTACCTGGGAGGACTCGTGATGAATTCCGTGGAAGTGGGGGGAATCCCTGCCATCTCCGCCGGTATCATGAACCCGCCCGATGGAAAGGGTTTTGAGGTTAAACGCTTCCTGGACCGGAAAGCCCATATCTATCGCAAGATGGTTATCAGGGAAAACCGGCTGGTGGGCTTTATCCTGATCGGGGCGATTGACCGGGCGGGAATCTACACGGGGTTAATCAGGGAGCGTATCGATGTCCGTCCCTTCAAGCGCCGTCTCCTAAAGATGGATTTTGGGGTTATCGATTTTCCGAAAGACCTCAGAACCTATAAACTTTCGACGGTTTACATGTGAGTAGTTAGGTAGAAGGTGGGAAGTAGAAGGAGGAAGGTGAAAGGGATCCATGAAGATTGACGCGAAGGGACTGCACTACCGGGTGTTGAACGAGAAGATTAACCGCCTCATCGCGGAGGGGGCTAAAACCCTGCGTATCACGAATGTCAACGGGCAGCGATATATCGGTGGTGGGCTTCAGGGAAACATACGGATTACGGTGGAAGGCATTGCGGGCAATGACCTGGCTGCCTTCATGGATGGGCCGAAGATCCGTGTGAAGGGCAACGCTCAGGATGGCGTGGCCAATACCCTGAATGCCGGTGAGGTCGTCATCGATGGCAACGCCGGGGATGTGCTGGGGTACGGGATGCGGG
>JALTEW010000034.1 GCA_027073795.1 bacterium
GACCAGTAGAGAATCAGGGCCTTTCCCTCTATGAAGCGCTTATTGACAAATCCCCAGAACCGACTGTCATAACTGTGATCTCGGTTGTCCCCCATCATAAAGAAGGCATTGAGAGGGACCTTAACCGGCCCGAAATGTTCCTGAATCTGTCCAATCATTCCGCCCTGGTGCCCCGTGTATGCGCCCCAGGGATCAGCGATCTGCCTTCCGTTGATAAAAATTTTCCTATCCACAATCTCTACCGTTTCGCCCGGCAGGCCGATGACGCGCTTAATAAAATCCTTGCTGTGGTCCTCCGGGAACACGAACACCACCACGTCCCCGCGTTTAGGAGAGGAAATGGGAATCAGGGTTGTTCCTCCACCCGGAAGATAGATCCCAAACACTCGGTATGGGATCCGTATCCCATAGGAAAACTTGCTCACCAGCAGATGATCCCCGATGAGGAGGGTTGGCTCCATGGACCCCGAGGGGATCTTAAAGGCCTGAATGACAAAGGTTCGCACCACCATAGCAATAATAAAGGCGATGAGAATCGACTCACCATATTCCCTGAACCACGACTTTTTTCTCATCTTCTCTTCTTTTGCAAATATCTTCTTTTCCATTTCACTCTTCCATTGACAGGATGGCTAAAAAGGCATCTTGGGGGATGTCTACCCTACCAACCCGCTTCATCCTTTTCTTGCCTTCTTTCTGCTTCTCCAGCAGCTTCCGTTTCCTTGTAATGTCCCCCCCATAACACTTCGCCGTAACATTCTTTCTCAGAGGCTTGACCGTCTCTCGCGCGATGGCCTTTGACCCGATGGCCGCCTGAATAGCCACCTCAAAAAGCTGCCTCGGGATGAATTGCTTGATGCGCTTGATTAAATCCCTCCCCTTTGCATAGGCCTTGTCTTTGTGAACGATGAGGGATAAGGCATCCACAACTTCCCCGTTTATCAGAACATCTAATCTTACCAGATTTGCAGGTTTAAAAGCAAGAAATTCATAGTCAAAAGAGGCATACCCGCGCGTTGACGATTTCAGCCTGTCATAAAAGTCGATCACGATTTCATTCAACGGAAGCTCATATGTTACCACCACCCGGTTTGAGGAGTAAAATTTTATTTCCTTCTGGACCCCTCGACGGCCCTCACAGAGCTTCAATACCGTTCCAACATATTCCGAAGGGATGTGAATCATCCCGAGCATCACAGGTTCCAGAATGGTTTGAATCACCTGAGGGGAAGGAAGCTGAATAGGATTTTCCACCACTACCTTCTTCCCATCGGTTTTGATGACTTCGTATCGCACCGTTGGAGCCGTGGTAATGAGCTCTAATTCAAACTCGCGCTCCAGCCTCTCCTGGATGATTTCCATGTGAAGCAATCCCAAAAATCCGCACCGAAACCCGAACCCAAGGGCCAGGGAGGTTTCGGGCTCGAACTGGAAGGAGGCATCATTCAACTGGAGCTTCTCAAGGGCATCCTTCAGGTCATCATACTTTCCGGCATCAACGGGGTACAGCCCACTGAAAACCATGGGTTTGACCTCCTTAAAACCTGGCAGGGCACCCCGCGCGGGATGTTTGGAAGAGGTAATGGTATCCCCAATCCGGGTATGGGAGATGTCCTTGATGGCAGCCGTTAGGAATCCCACCTCTCCCGGTCCAAGAGCGTCCAAAAAGGTTTGATGAGGCGCGAACGTTCCCACCGATATCACTTCATATACCTTCCCTGTTGACATGAAACGGACATCCATTCCCTTATAAACCTGACCATCAAAGACCCTGACAAGCACCACGACTCCCTGATAGCTGTCGTACCACGAATCAAAAATCAAGGCCTTCAGCGGACGGTTCAGCGACCCCTGCGGCGGAGGGATATGGGTAACGATCGTCTCCAGAACATCCTCCACACCTGTCCCCTCCTTGGCACTCACCAGCAAGGCGTCGGAAGGATCCAGGCCGATAATCTCGTAGATTTCCTGCCTCACTTTTTCAGGTTCGGCACTGGGCAGGTCAATCTTGTTGATAACGGGGATGATCTCCAAACCTTGATCCACCGCTGTGTAAACATTGGCGAGGGTTTGCGCCTCTACCCCCTGCGCCGCGTCCACCACCAGGACAGCCCCCTCACAGGCCGCCAGGCTCCTGGACACCTCATAAGAAAAGTCGACATGGCCCGGCGTATCGATGAGATGAAAGGTATAAATCTGCCCCCCCCGGGCCTTATATCTCATCCGAACCGTTTGGGCCTTAATCGTAATGCCTCGTTCCCGTTCAAGGTCCATCTTATCCAGATACTGCTCCTTCATCTCACGGGGAGAAACCGTATGGGTGACTTCCAGCAATCGATCGGCCAAGGTTGACTTACCATGATCCACGTGAGCGATGATGGAAAAATTTCGGATATTTTTCTGGTCTAACATTATCGTTTGACGATGATGGCCCTTGTGATTTTTACAGCATTCTGCTGCATCAGGGCGCGCCGGGCGCGTGCGGCCTCAGACAGGTCCCGATAATACCCCACCCAGACACGATAAAAAACTCCTCCCTTACCAGGCCGTAAAACCCGCATGATATGTGCTTTAAACCCCTGCCTTCCGAGCATCTGCACCATTCTCAAGGCACGATTCCTGTCACGAAACGCCGCTACCTGAAGGGCATAATCTCCTGAACTTACGGGAACCACTTTCCGGGGTGCTGCCGCTTCCTTTTCTTTTGCTTTTTCTCTCGTCTTCTCTGACCCGTTCGCAACTGGCCCGGGCCTTTTTTCACCCCTTTGGGCCTCCTTTTTAACAATCTCCCGGTTAAGTTCCTGGTCGCCCTCTTTCATGAGCTGATCGTAAAAGGTAATATCAACCTTGCCCTGCCCTTTTCCTTCTTTGGCTTCAGGGCCTTCCTGGGCCTCAGGGGATAACTTCAGAGAAGAGGCTCTTACATTTTCCTTGACAGCTACTATCCCCTCGCGGATAGCGTATTCCCTTCCCACCATTACACCTAAAAGGAAAAAAAGGGTGGAGGAAACCAAGGCCACAATCAGTGTAGTCATGGGAGAACCCGATTTTGATTTTGGTTCCTGCCTCTTTTTTCCCATATACGTTACATCTTTTGAGGTGCTGAGATCCCTAAAAGGTTGAGGCCATTTTGAATGACCTGCTTGACACATCTGACCAGAAAAAACCTTGCCGCGGCCGTATCGGTGTCCTCTATCAAAACCCGCGTATGATTGTAATAATGGTGAAACTCACCAGACAATTCATGGAGAAAATAAACCAGCCTGTGGGGTTCCAGATTCTCTGCGGACTGTGCAACCACTTCCGGGAACCTGGCAATCCGTTTCATCAGTTTTTTTTCTTCCGGGAGAGCCACGTACCGGCCTTCCACCTGGTCAAACGCGGGGGCGGCAAATCCCGCCTCTCCTGCCTTTTCCTCGATACTGCATATCCGTGCATGGGCATATTGCACGTAGAACACGGGGTTTTCATTCGATTGCTTGCGAGCAAGGTCCAAGTCAAAATCAAGGGGTGAATCCGACCGCCGCATCAGGAAAAAATACCGGGCAGCATCTCTTCCTACCTCATCGATAACTTCACGTAACGTAACAAACGTTCCTCCCCGTGTTGACATGGAAATTCGCTGCCCCCCCCGCATCAGATTCACCAGTTGAATCAGAACCACCTTGAGCTGTTCCGGATTATAGCCCAAGGCGCTGATGACCCCTTTCATTCTCGGAACATATCCATGGTGATCTGCCCCCCAGACGTCAATAACCAGGTCAAACCCCCGCCTGAATTTATTCCAGTGATAGGCAATATCTGACGCGAAATAGGTTGTTTCACCATTCTGGCGCACCACCACCCGGTCCTTTTCATCCCCGAACCGGGTACTTAAAAACCACGTTGCCCCATCTCTTTTGGCAATAAAATCCCTGTCTTTCAAATCTGCAAGTGCAGAAGCAACCTCCCCTTTTTCGAAAAGGGAGGCCTCTGAAAACCAGCGGTCAAATTTGACGTCAAAATCATCAAGGTCTGATTTAATGGATGCAAG
>JALTEW010000035.1 GCA_027073795.1 bacterium
ATTACTATCCTCTGCATCATGGGTGTGGCTTTCGGCGTCGCCGCCCTTTCTGCTATCACCCTGGCAAATCAAAGCGCCCTGAAATCCTTTCGCCAAACGGTTCGAACCTACGCTCCCCACGTTACCTACACCATCACATCCCCATCTGGACGACTTCAGGAATCCCAGTTCGTACGCCTCGTCCGGGAAGTTCCCAGTCTCCAGGCCCTTCCTGTCATCGAGCTTCGTATATACATCCCTCAGCTCAAGAGGTACGGCTTAATTGTCGGAACCGATCCCCTCTTTGAGAGAGATCAATCCGCATCTTTTCCGTCACCAAGGTCAGAGAAATGGAGTGAATTTTTCAAAAGGCCCTTTTTTGTTCTTGCTTCTGCTTCATTTTTTAATTCTTTCAAAGATATTCCTTCGGGGCTTGACATCACATTGGAGAACGGAAAGGCCCTTCACCTGTCCATCGGGGGGCGTGTTTCTCAACCTGCGGGAGATGGTAACATTCTGAGATTCCTCGGTGACATCTCATGGGTCCAGTCCGCCGCCCGAATGAGGGGACAGCTCCATCGCATCGACTTGATACATCCAACCAAACGCCAGCTTGCAGCCATTCGCCGGATTCTTCCGAAGACCCTGCTTTTGATGAACACGGGGGAATCGGCCCATGCCTTCAATGCCATGCTCCATTCCTTTGAACTCAATCTCCAGGCCCTTGGGCTACTCTCCCTTTTCGTTGGATTCTTTCTGATTTACAACACCATTATGTTCACCGTCCTCCAGCGGCGTAAGGATCTGGGTATCTTTCTTTCCCTCGGAGGGTTGAGACATGAGATGATTCTATCGGTCTGGGTGGAAGTTACGCTCATTTCGCTGGCTGGCTCGGTAATAGGCCTCATCCTTGGTTATTATCTGGCAACCTACAGCCTCCGGTTGATTGGAAAGACCCTTTCCGACATTTATGCTATCCCAAGCCCCCGACACGTCTTTGTCTCCAGCAGATATATTCTTCAGGGGCTTGCCCTTGGGGTGGTAGCCGGGTGGGCAGGTGCCCTGCTTCCCGTTATTGAACTTTCCAAAAGCCGTGTCCTGGATCTGCTTCATCGCATTGCCATCGAAGACAAGATTTACGCGTCACGAACTGGCATCGCCCTGACAGGCATGGGACTGTTGGCCGGATCCCTGCTAATTTCCAGACTGCCGGGGGATTCACCCTACCCGGGGTTTGTTTCGGCCTTTGGTTTGTGTCTATCTTTCTCTTTCATTACCCCGCTCATGGTTACGTTTTTTACCTCTGTTTTGCGACGTACCCTCTTTCACCGTATCTCGATCAGGCAACGTCTCGCCATCTCGAATATCCCGAGGAGGCTTAGCCGGACCTCTCCCGCTATTTCTGCCTTGATGGTGGCCCTTTCCATGTCTATCGGCATTTCGATTATGATACATTCATTCCGTCTGACCCTGATGGATTGGGTTAAAACCAATATCCGTGGAGACTACTACATCTCCGTGGGCACGAAGACCTTTGGAGAGGCCACACTGAATCCGAAGATTTACTCCCTTATCTCCGGGCTGAACATCGTGGAGGCCTTGAACCGCTACCGCGGTATCAACTACCTTTATCAGGGCCGTTACATCCGTCTCTCCGCGATGGATGCTGGTGTCATGCGACGCCACTCGGATTACCTCTTCTTTTCTTCACTCAGGGATCCCTGGAAAAGGGTTGCCTTGGGCGATGTTATCATCTCGGAAAGCCTCGCTAACAAGTTTCATCTCAAGGTAGGGGATTCCATGGATATCAAGGGACTTAACAAGTTGAAGCGATGTACCATCGTGGGGATCTTCAGGGATTTTATCACCGAACATGGTGTGGCTGTTATGGACTGGCACTTTTTTGCCGATCTGTTCAATGACAGGCGCTTCAATTCCTTGGCGATATTCCTTAAGAAAGGGGTTTCCAGGGCGAAAGCCAGGGTTCTTATTGAGACACAACTTCGTTCCTTTCCCCATCTTCTTTACTCCCATCACCAGCTCAGGCAGCGGATTTTATCGGTCTTTGATCAAAGCTTCGCGATCACAAGGAGTACCCGGATCATTGCGGTTACCATTGCCTTTTTCGGGATCATCAGCGCCCTGCTTGCCATTTTTATGGAAACGGAACACGAATATGGCATCCTGAGAGCACTTGGCCTGAACAAGTGGGAGGTCTTCGGTATGAGTCTCCTGCAAGCCATGGTTATGGGATTGTATGCCTGTCTCATCGCCTTTTTCTGCGGTCCCCTCCTGGGTTATATCCTGATCAAGGTCATCAACCTGAAATCTTTTGGCTGGACCATCATCTATCACATGCAACCTGCCCTCTTTGGCACAACCTTGTGGGTTGCCCTTGCCGCATCCCTTGCCTCGGGGGTTTATCCCGCCTACCGGATCAGCCAGAGCCGACCCTACTTTCAGATGCAGCGATGAAACTATTCCGAATCTCTTTCAAACGCCCCGTCCCTTTTCTCGGGACAACAGGGATCGTTCTCCTTTTTCTTTTTGCCGTTTTACCTACCCATCTCCTCGCGGCGGATTTCAAATGTGTGGACAAGCCCCGTGTTTTCAGGTTCCCCTATGATCACGGTTCCCATCCCGATTTCAAGACTGAGTGGTGGTATGTCACGGGCAATCTCCGATCGGCAAAGGGACGGAGGTGGGGGTTTCAGATCACCATCTTTCGTCAAGGCCTCATGCGGACCGGTGCGGGGGATGAAAATCCCTGGAAGGCAACGAATCTCTACATGCTGAATGTGGCCATCAGCGACATCAAGAGGAATAGGTTTTTGTGGTTCAGGGACATTGGCAGGGCTGGTCCGGGGATTTGCGGGGCGAAGATCGGGATGATGGATGTCTGGATGAAAACGGCCCGTATGGTTCTGAAAGGGGACAGACTTCTCCTGACCTATAAGGGAGATGCCTTTTCCCTTCACATGAGCTGCCGTCCCCTTATTCCCCCGATCCTCAATGGCGACCGAGGGCTCAGCCGCAAGGGTCCCCAACCCTGTCAGGCCACCTATTACTACTCCTTACCGGCGCTGAAAACGGAAGGGACGATCCAAACTCCTGAAGGAAGATTCACAGTTTTAGGTATATCCTGGTTCGACCATGAGTTTGGCAGCAGCCGACTTTCTCCTGACCAAGCGGGATGGGACTGGGTTTCCCTGCACCTGTCTGACGGCTCGCACCTAATGGTTTATCAAATACGAAGAAGGGACGGGACGACGGAGGCTGCCTCATCGGCCACGTTCATTCGTCCGAATGGAACGGGGGTGCACCTCGGTGCGGACCGCTTCCGCCTTACCCCATTACCAGGAAGTGAAAGCGTTGCCGCCGGGGTTCGGTACCCCCTGCGATGGAAGGTAAAACTTATTCCCCTGGACCTGGAGCTCACCCTTGCTCCTTGGATGAAAGATCAGGCTTGGCCCGGCGGCGGAGCAGGAAAGATTCCCTACTGGGAGGGCGCTATCGAGGCTGAAGGAGTGAAGGGGGGGCAAAGAGTCTCCGGGGAAGGCTATTTGGAGCTTACAGGCTACGGTGCTTCACGGCCATAGTTTATCCATGGAATAGATGACATGAGGCATGTTTTCCACATTGCAAAAGGGGTAAAGTTTATAACGAGTTCCCTATTAAATTTTTGTTGATTGAAGGCGTGGAAAAGTTAAGAATGAATTAAACAGCATGGATTTCACTTTACGTTAAGTGATAAAATATTTTCATATAACAATAATATTGGTGTGTTACAACTTTTTCTACCATGTTACGGAAGGTGGCAAATAATTAATTTTTTTGCTTGACAAAGTTTTTAGAACTATGTTATGAACAGATTCGGCTTTGGCAGGGAGAAGGAGGAACATATTTCCCGGTATTTCTTTTGGAGGGGGAGCGCTGAATGGCACAAGATGGGTTAAAGGAAGGTGAAGAGCTTCTAAGGGTTGAAAATATCTACATGAGTTTTGGAAAGGTGGCAGCCCTTTCCGGGGTGAGTTTTACGGTCAGAAAGGGT
>JALTEW010000036.1 GCA_027073795.1 bacterium
CCCAGTTTCTTTGCAAAGGCCCGAATGATACGCAGGTTCGCCTGATGGGGAACAATCATCTTGACCTCCGAAAGCGAGATTCCCTGCGAAGCTACAGCCTCCTCACACGCCTCGGCGAACCGGTTTACGGCTACGCGAAAAGAATCGCGCCCGCGAATCATCCGCAAGGTATGTTTTTTCTGATCTACCGACTCATGGGTAATAGGGGTCGTCGCAGACCCCCCCCCGGGCATAAGTAGGTCTTTTCCTCCCCCCCCATCCGTGTGAAGATGCGTAGAAACAACCTCATGCCCCACCGGTTCCGTAGAAAGGACGACAGCGCCTGCCCCATCCCCCCAGAGGATGCAGTTTGTCCGGTCGGTCCAGTCCTGAACCCGGGTCATGACCTCTGAAGCCGCTACCAGAACATACCTCTGCCCATCAACCTTCATGAACTTTTCCGCTACTGAAAGCCCGAAAATAAACCCGGAACACGCCGCCGTCACATCAAAGGAAACCGCCCCGTTAGCCCCTAACTTGGCCTCAAGCCAGTTTGCCCCGGCGGGACAATGCGTATCCGGTGTTATCGTCGCCATGATAATCAAATCAAGGTCATCTACACGAATATCCGCTTCCTTCATGGCCTTAAGCGAGGCCTCATAGGCAAGGTCAGACGCCGTCTGCCCTGGCAGCGCCTTTCTCCTCTCCTCAACGCCTGTTCGTGTCTTTATCCATTCATCGCTCGTATGAATCAGCCTCGCGATATCATGGTTCGTAATAACATCTTTCGGGAGATATGACCCCGTTCCTTTGATGAAAATCCGCTTTACCTCAGGCTCCATGGTTCCTCCTCCAACCAATCTCCATATTCAGATGCATGCCATCGCAACCGCCACGGCAGGAAAAAAACCCTCAAACTGGCATGCCCACGGATGTTCTCATATTTTATCAAGCCTTGCAAGAGGGAAAACCGATGGATATCTTTTCCCTCATTTTCCCATTGAACCAGCCCGGCGATATCTGTCAAATGGGCATCTCTTGCCTCAACATGGTCATAAAGGCCCCACAAAACCCTTGCTCTGTGGATATCCCCCCTTTCACTTCCCCCCGCAAACGTCCAGATGGGGCGCCAGTTTCTAATGTAGCCTTCATAAGTAATCGGGATGGGGTCTGGAACCGCCCACGTACGTCCATTTCTTGTATGGACATCATTGAATAAGGGCCATACGCCCTGCCTGACGATCCGCCAGGGCTTGCCGGGATCACGCTCATGCACAAACCTGCTCCAGATCATGAAATGTGTATTTTCAACCTCCGTTTTTCCTTCCCAGTAGTGTTTGTTTTTATAGAGGGGCCACAGCCATACCCTTTTTTCGTATTTCTCAGCTGTCTTATGCACATAAAATGGAAAAACCCGCCACCAATCAACGTTGTCCCCATGCGCCCTTGTAAAGACAGGCCAGGCATCATAGCGGGTACGGTGATACTCATCGTTTCTGATTTTGCGAAAAACCGGCCAGAGAAAGTCCGTTTGGTGATAATAAGGCAACCGTTCCCGTTTTCCGCAAAACGGGAAAAACCACCATCTTTCCACGGGATCTTTGTCCAGGTCCAGCTTGGTATGAATGAAAAAAGGCCATAAAAAATAGTCTTTCTGGTACACCCCCTTTTTGACTTCATGCCCGAACAGGGGCCAAAAACGGAAACCTTCTCCATTTGTCCCGGAAAAGGACGTAATAAAAGGCCAGGGCGCGTTTGTTTTTACAAATCCATCCCGCTGCTCAGACCTTGCATACAGCGGCCAGAGAAAAAAACGGATATCCTTTCTCTCAAATCGATTGACCAAGTGCCCGTAAAAAGGGAACACCCCACCATAGGTTTTGCCCTCAGATGTCTGCCCCCAAAAGAAAGGGAAAAAAATAAAGCTTTTTTTTCTTCTCTTCTTGTAATTATCAGATCGGAAAATAAGCACAAAAAAATCTTTCTCTCTTTCTTTCGTCTCTTCGAATCTTCCCAAAGGATAAAGCACATCCAAACGGGTGTTCTCCCCATTTTTCTCCTTCTTTCGAGAAAACAGGGGTCTGATGCCAAAGACGTTCTCTTTTTCCGATGTTTCATGAAAAATGAAAGGGCCAATGGCCTGAAATTCCCTGTAGGAAGGAGATTCAACCCTGAGAACGCTGAAAAAGGGGCCAAAACCATACTTTGAGATTAAAGGTTTATTTAAACCCGAAGCCTCAAGATTAGACCCTCCAGCAGCACACAGGGAAAGGGTAAAGACAAACAAAAACGTAAGCCCCAATCTTTTCAGGCCTGTCAGGCTCATAACGTAAGGGCCAAGTACTCGATGGTTTCGAGAGAAGTCGCTTGATTTTTCGTCTGCCCGCGGGGGTGCAACATGTGCTGAGCGGAAAAAACTGCTGGCTTGAGCCAGCAACCGTAACGATCTTTTATGATCATCCTATCACGATGAGGAGTTTTATCTCGCATAAGCTGTTTTCTGGTTTGCCGCCTATTCTTCAACTCTTATAAAACGACCCACGCTCAGAAAAACAGAGTAAAAATGGAAGAGAGGACCATAACCGGTGTTTGTTCATCCAGCCCCTCCATTCCTATCTGAACCTTTCTCAGAGTTTTTTCCGCTTCGGTGTAAAGCTTTTCGTCATTCACAAGCCTCCCAAGTGTCCCCTTGCCTTCATTAATTTTCGCGGTAATAACCTTGATATTATGAAGGGCTTTTTTCGCTTCATCATACAGCGTGGGGTCGTTAATGAGCTTGCCCAGTGTCCCCTTTGAAGAATTAATTTTATCCGACAGGGCTTGAAGATTTCCCATAGCGTCTTTCAGTTGGTTGTAAATTTCATCGCTTACGATAAGTTTTCCAAGGGTTCCCTTCCCTTCCTTCAGATTCTGGGAAACGGTGACAAGGTTATCCAAAAGGGCATTCGCTTTTTTATCAATTTTTGAGAGTTTCCCGGAAAAGTCCTCAAAATTCTTGACAATCGTTGTTATCCTTTCGCTGTTATCTTTGACCACCTTGTTAAGGTTCGCGCTGAGTTCCTCAAAATTTGTAAGAATATTTCGCACGGATTTAGCGCCTTTCTCCCCACCAAAGGCCTTTTGAAAGGTTCCGAGAACCGACTTTAAATCGTGCGCTACATCCCCAAGGTTGCTCATCAACTGGTCAAAATCGACCCCCGGAATGGTTTTTGTGATCTCCCCACCTGGCGGGATCACCCCTTTGCTCGTGTCACCCGGCTTGATGGAAACAAACTTGTCTCCCATGAGCCCATGCGTACGAATCATGGCCCTGGCATCTTTCCCGAGTTTCACATCCCTTTTGAGGGTCATGGCCACCCGGGCCTTGTTACCCTGAAGGTCAACAGAAGCCACCTTCCCAACCTTTACGCCCGCAATATCCACATCTGCACCCACATCAAGGCCAACGGCGGAGTCAAACAAGGTAGATACCTGATAGCCACCTTTTATCCTTGTCCCCATTTCACCAATCCTGAAAGACAGATAAAATAAAATAACCAGGCCCAAAAGGACAAAAAGACCGACCTTGGCTTCCAAAGCGATTTTTTTCTTTTTCATGACACTTCCCTCCCACCTATCGAAGGCCGTGAAAGCTTTTGCGCGTTTAAAAACTTCTGAATAATCGGAACCTCTGATTCAGAAAACTCCTCCGGGGGGGCCTTTTGAATCACCTGACCCTGGTAAAGCATGGCAACTTCGTCCGCTATCCTGAAGGTCAAAGGGATATCATGGCTGATAACCACCGCCGTTATCTCAAACTTTTTTTGAGTCTCAAGAATCAATTCCGCGATAGCCTCTGTCATGATAGGATCAAGACCCGTGGTAGGTTCATCAAACAAAACAATCTTAGGATTCAGCGCGAGAGCTCTGGCAAGTCCGACTCGCTTCTTCATCCCACCGGAAAGCTGAGAAGGCATTTTTTCCTCCACACCTTCAAGACCGACGTCTTTAAGCAAGCTGGACACAAGTCCTGTAATTTCCCTTTCATTTTTTTTCGTATGTT
>JALTEW010000037.1 GCA_027073795.1 bacterium
AATTTCACGAGAACGTATCCAGCTCTTGAAAAACGGAACAAACGAGATAAACCAAATAAACGAGAATATGGTGCCGGAGGTCGGAATCGAACCGACATGGGCACACGGCCCGGGGGATTTTGAGTCCCCTGCGTCTACCAGTTTCACCACTCCGGCATCCGAAATATCATACCGAATCAAAAAAGGAATTGTCAAGATAGAACACATTCTTTACAATAAGGTCTGTGGAGCCAAACACGCTAAAAATACAAGAATCCATTGAAGAAGCCGCTCAACTTATCGTGGCCAGTAAGAAAACCATTGCCTTTACCGGGGCAGGCATCTCTGTAGAGAGCGGGATTCCCGATTTCCGGGGACCCGACGGCATCTGGTCAAAGATAGATACGAAATACCTTGAAATCGACTATTTCATGAGGCACGGGGAAATATGCTGGCCTGTCATCTACGAGGTGTTTTTTAAGCCTCTGAGCAATGCTCAACCTAACCCAGCCCATCATATCCTGGCATGGATGGAACATCGCAACTTGCTTTCGGGTGTCATTACGCAGAACATTGACAACCTTCATCACAAGGCGGGAAACAAAACCATCGTCGAATTCCATGGGAACACCCGCCGCCTGACATGCCCTAAATGCGGGCGTCAAACCGAGGCCGATTTTTCCAAATTAGCTTTTCCACCTTTGTGCCCTCAGTGCCGCCATATTCTCAAGCCCGACTTTGTTTTTTTCGGGGAAAGCATTCCATTTTCAGCCTGGCATGGCACTGAGGAACTCTTGAAAGATTCAGAACTGATGCTCGTCATCGGCACGACCGGTGCGGTGTTCCCGGCGGGACAAATCCCCCGTCAGGCGAAACAGAATGGCACCAGAATAATCGAAATCAATTTAAACCCCTCTGAATACACCCGCGATGTAACCGATATTTTTATTCAGCAACCTGCGTCCAATGTCCTAATCCAACTCAAGGAAATCCTTTCAAATTTTCACAGGTGAGATAAGGCGAATGGTAAAAGCTCAAAGCTGAAAGGCTTATAAGAACAATATTTGGGATTGGGTCTTCGAGCTTGCATGCCTTCAGGCTTCTACCTTCCAAAGCCGCCAACAAATTAGTGAAGACGTAATTTCTATTCGAGCGCATAGACCCCATAGGGCTCAACCTGCCCGTTGAACAGCGTGCGATCAACAAGATTGAACCTCATTTCGTAATTGGGAAGCGGAATCTGTTCATCGCTTACGTTGATAATGGCCAGCACTTTCTCTCTCTTAAACCGCCGCTCGACGGCAACAAGCCTTCTATCGAGTTTAAGCACCCTTCGTGTGCCCGCCGGATGAAAGGAACGAACCTGCTTCCTTGCATCAAGCAATCTTAGAAATTGCTCCAGCACTTGATACCTCAGAGATTGTTTATCCCGAAGGGATGCTTCAAGACTATCCAGCGACAATTTTTCACGGTTAATCACCCGCTTTATCCCGGTTTCTTCAACACCCTTGTGATAATTCCTGGAGCCCAGAAGGCTGTGAATATAGATCCCGGGGACCCCTCTCAAGACCAGGATCACAGCTTGGGAAGCAATAAATCGCTTGACTGCAAGGGGATCATCCGGCTTTTTGGGATCATTGATGGCGTCAAAATACGTAATATTGAGTTCATAGGGACTCTTTTGGCCATTTTTCACCCGGTAGGAGATTAAGCCACCGTGTTCAAGTGTCATGCGTACCAGGTTTTCAATTTCTTCGTCCTTTAAAATTCCCTTAGCTCCTAACAGTCCGATCCCATCGTGTGAGGCAAGAAAATCAAAAAAGAGAAGGTCCTCACGGGTTCTCTCAGCAAGCTTGTTGATGTAAGATGCGTCTTTACGCGCAAAGGCGTCCAGAACCAGGGGAGGCAGGGAAAACTGGTAAACCATATGGGCCTCATCTCTCCCACTCAGATAAGAGATGTTATCCTTAAACGGGAAATTCGCCTCGGCCAACAGCATAGCATAGGGGGCAACATATTGAAGAATATGTCTGAAAAGCTTTACGATCTGGTGCGTTTTGGAAAGATTCACACAACTGGTATGAGCCTCTTTCCATACATATCCAACCGCGTCAAGACGGATGATTTCAACTCCCTGAGACAGATAAAAAAGCAGGACGTCGATAATCTTCATCAGCACTTCCGGATTTCTGTAGTTCAGGTCAATTTGATCGGAACTGAAAGTTGTCCAGACATACTTTGTGCCCCAGGCTGTCTCAAATTTCGTAAATAAGGGGGTTTCCCTGGGTCTGAAAACCTCTGGCATCTCTACCTCATGGTTCCTCCAGATAAAGTAACCCCTGTAACGCCGATCACCTTGAAGGAATCTTTGAAACCATTTTGATTTGCTTGACACGTGATTCAGAATCAGATCGACCATCAAGTGATAATCCCTCGCAATTCTGCGGATATCACGCCAGTCGCCAAACTTCGGGGCCACCTTCTTATAATTAATCACTGCAAAGCCACCGTCGGAGCTGCTTGGAAAGAAAGGGAGAATATGGACCCCTGTCACAATCGTCTTCACATATTTCCTTAGAAAGTGATAAAGGGTCGCAAGGGATTTTTCACCGTCCCTATAAACGTTATCCGCATAGGTGATGAGAATAGAATCCTTTTCGTTTAAAACAGGTTTGCCTCTGTACCTTTTTCTTTTCCGTCGTATCGTTTCATCTCTGCCATAGATGTCCATCCTGTTTTTGAGATGCCTCAACAATTCGTTGGCCACCTCTTTGGAATAGATTATGCGAAGGATATTTTTTATTTGCCTCAATATGGCAACTGAATCCATAGATAAACGCCCCTTTCAATTAATTATTTGCTTTATCACCCATCATGGTCCTTTACGAGTTCACATACGTACAAACCTCGGGCAGATCCGTCGCGGAGTAGGTGCGAAATCCAGTGCCTTGTGCCTTGCCTTTCATATTTAGACGCCTTGCAATGCCTTCAATCCTGAAATGGTTTTGTATCACTTGTTGGAAGTAGGATAAGGGCCGTACGTGTTGGAAGATAAAGGCTTAGATAAAACGATTGTTTGCCGTCATTGCTGTGCGAAAGGGTCAGATGTTGTTCGGATGGCTGAAGTCGACCAAACCCCCCATAGCATTTCGCGTCGCTGTCAAGGATTACACGATAATTTCCCTTGGGTGCCCTGATCTTATAACCAGTATAAGAGATGGCGGGATGAAAATTGAATACGAATAAAAGCCCTGCGCGTAAAAAGGCAATGATCTTGTCCTCGTTATGCTCATACAATAGCTCCGGCCTTTCCCCATTCAGCACAGAGTATTTCTTGACAATTTTTATCATGTCATGGTCAAAATCTGAAAGAAAGTGGTATCTTAGATTTGGATCGTTTTTCAGATGCCACTGCCGGCGGGCATAGTGATACGACCAGTGGTTTCCCTCTCTCGGAAAATCAATCCACTCCGGATGACCAAATTCATTTCCCATAAAATTAAGGTACCCGTTACCGGCGGTAGTTAGGGTAATGAGTCGAATCATCTTATGCAGGGCAATTCCTCGGTCAACAACGATATCCTCATCGTCAACCCGCATATGCTGATACATTTTATCTCCGATCAATCTGAAGATGATCGTTTGATCGCCTACAAGCGCTTGGTCGTGTGATTCAGCATAACTAATCGTCTTTTCATCCAAGCGCCGATTGTTTAATTCATACCACAGGTGATCCATGGGCCAGGATTCATCCGGAACCTCCTTGATCAGGCGTATCCAGTAATCAGGAATTCCCATAGCGAAACGGTAATCAAATCCATTGCCTCCTTTAGATACGGGCACGGCCAGGCCTGGCATCCCACTGATGTCTTCTGCTATCGTCATCGCATCAGGACGCACCTCATGGACCACACGATTTGCAAGCGTGAGGTAAACAAGGGCATCCTCATCTACGCTTTCATTAAAATAGTCATCGTAAGAGGTGAAAGCCTTCTCCAGGCCGTGATGGGTATAGAGCATGCTTGT
>JALTEW010000038.1 GCA_027073795.1 bacterium
GATATCCTCCACGTGGGACATGTTCGATACCTGAGGGGCGCCAAGGCCCTGGGGGACATCCTCATCGTGGCCCTCAACAGTGATACCTCAACTCGCACCCTCAAGGGCGAGGGACGCCCGTTTATCCCTCAGGAGGAGCGCCTGGAGATTATCGCCGCCTTGGAGATGGTTGATTTCGTTACCCTCTTCGATACCGAAACGGTGGCCCCCCTGTTGTCCTTGTTAAAACCCCACATCCACGCAAAGGGGACGGATTACACGAAAGAAACCATCCCCGAACGGAGGATCGTTACAAGCTACGGCGGCAGGGTTGCCATTGTAGGAGATCCCAAGGACCACGCCTCCTCCTCCCTTATCGAGACCATTAAGGGAAATCCCTCTTGAAAATCCTGAATCTCTACAGTGACTGGAAATGGACCGGCCCCATCGAACCCGTGTTGAACCTCATGAAGGTTCTCGCCTCTAAAGGGCACACCGTCACCTTTGCCTATGGCCTTCCCCCCTATGAAACGGACCGCTGTATTCATGCCTATATCGGGCGGTATCACCTAAACCCGGATACCCGTTTCCGCCTCAACCATGTCCTGAAATGGAACAACTGGTCCGCCATCCCGGGAATGATCCATGACCTTCGCCGCCTCCCTTCCTTTATCGACACCCACAGGTTTGACCTCATCCAGGTTCACCGCTCCCATGACCACCTTTTGGGGGGAATTGCCTCCCGGATATCCCAATCGACCCCCCCCGTCATACGGATGGACCACAAACGGGACTCCCTGTCCCCTTCCTTTGCTAATAAGTTTCTCCTGACCCGGTTCACCAATGGACTCATTACCTTTTCCCAGCGCTCCATGAACCTGCTTCAGGAACGCTTCGGATTCCCCCTAGCCAGGATGATTATCGTTAACCCCGCCCTGGATATGAGCCTTCCCGATTTTCATCGGCCCTACAAAAACATGCGGCCGATGTTTAACCTGCCGGAAGACGCCTTTGTTGTGGGCAACGTGGCGCGCTTCCAGAAATATCGTGGGACCGACCGACTCATTAAAGCCGTGCATCTTTTACGGGACAAACTGCCGAACCTCCGCCTCCTTCTTGTCGGAAGAAGTGGGGAGATGAGGGAAAGCGTGGAGGCTCCCATCCGGCGCTTTCACCTTGAAGACCGGGTAATTCTGGCGGGCTACCGCGTGGATGATTACTTTGACACCCTGTCTTCCATGGACTGTTTCGTTTTTTTGACACCGGGCTCGGACGGAACCGCTCGTGCCCTGAGGGAGGCCATGGCCCTGGGGCTTCCGGTCATCGTGGCGAAACGGGGGATGCTCCCAGAGCTGGTGGGGAAAGGAAGTGCCGGTATCATCGTGGAAGATACCCCGGAAAATCTCAGTGAAGCCATTCTCCAGATGGCCACGGACCTTGAAAAACGCCACGCCTTGGGGCTGGGGGCCAAAACCCATGCGCAACGGGAGTTTCGCCTCGATCAGCAGGCCAAGGTCGTGGAAAGCTTCTATAAAAAACTTCTCGCCATGTGATTCAAAATCTCCAGATTGTTCACACCAAAAAGGAGCAATGGCACTACAAGAAAAAGAAGGCACAGATCTGAGCCAGGTCATCATGGACAGGCTAAGGTTGTAACGTCATGTCAATCATTCTATGGTCGGATATAATCTGGATAGTTGAATTCGGGCATCCTTAGTGGCAAATTGCCAATTGACTTGTGCGTTCTTATTGTTCCTATATTTCTGCCACATTAATCTTGCGAAGCCATCAAAAAAGGGGAAAGTTGCCTCTCCCCTTATATTTTTTCCTGTCTCCTGCTGTTACCGAAATTCTATTGGCGTAATGGTGTCAGAGCCATCTCTCCCACCAGTTGGCGGTGTGGGAGGAGTTGCCACAAAGGCGTCAAATGCCTCCAGCTCCTTGGTTGCATCAAACTTTGGTCCGAATTCCCTTTCTCCCGTCTCCGTGACAACTTCAAGGTCTTGATAGCGCCGAAATCCTGTTCCAGCAGGAATCAGCCTGCCTACTACGACATTTTCCTTCAACCCCTTCAGGGTATCAACCTTTCCGGCAATACTGGCGCCGGTAAGTACCTTTGTAGTCTCCTGAAAGGACGCGGCGGAGATAAAGCTGTCAGTAATAAGGGCAGCCTTCGTTATCCCCATCAAGAGAGGTTCGGCAATCGCCGGAGCACCCCCTTCACTGAGGACCCGATCGTTTTCTTCATCAAATACGTGTTTCTCCACAATGTCATCCATCAGGAATTTTGTGTCTCCTGTTTCTTTAATCTTGACGCGTTTCAGCATCTGCCGGACGATAACTTCAATATGCTTGTCGTTAATCTCCACACCCTGAAGGCGATAAACCTCTTGAACCTCATCCACAAGGTATTTCGCCAACTCCTTCTCACCTTTGACCCTCAGGATATCGTGCGGATTAATGGGGCCATCCATCAGGGCCTCGCCAGCCCTTACGAAATCGCCAGAGTGGACACTGATATGTTTGCCCTTCGGAATGGTATATTCCTTGGGTTCTCCCACATCAGGCGTCACAATAACGGTTCGCTTTCCCTTGACATCTTTACCAATGGTCACAATTCCATCAATCTCACTGATGACGGCACTCTCCTTAGGTTTCCGCGCCTCAAAGAGCTCCACGACCCTTGGCAAACCGCCGGTAATATCCTTTGTCTTGGTGGTTTCCCTTGGAATCTTAACGATGACATCGCCCGCCAGCACCTCGTCGCCCTCGACCACCTGAATAATGGCCCCGACAGGAAGGAGATACCGTGCCATGCTTGCACTGCCCGGGAGTTTCTGGGTTTTCCCCTTTTCATCCTTAATGGAAATTCTCGGCCGCAGGGCCGGGTCTCGGGATTCGACAATCACCTTGGTGGAAAGCCCGGTAATCTCGTCCACCTGTTCCTGCATGGTAAACCCTTCCATGATATCACCAAACTTTATCTTTCCGGAAACCTCGGCTATCACCGGCGTGTTGTAGGGATCCCATTCGGCAATCAATTGCTTTTCAGCGACCACTTCCCCGTCGCCAACCTTGACCCGGGTTCCATAGATTAAGGGATACTTCTTCCGTTCACGTCCCTCTTTGTCCAGAATGGAAATTTCTCCATTCCGGTTAAGAACAACCCATTCCCCGTTTCGATTCCTCACAGTCTTCAGGTTGACATATTTGACCGTTCCTTCAATGGATGACTCAAGGGTGTTCTGCTCCACACGGCGGCTGGCGGTTCCGCCGATGTGAAAGGTCCGCATGGTCAACTGTGTGCCTGGTTCCCCGATCGATTGCGCCGCGATAATTCCCACGGCTTCACCAACATTTACCAACCGTCCCCGTGCCAAATCCCGGCCATAACAGAGGACACAGCACCCCCGTTTCGACTTGCAGGTCAAAACGGAGCGTATCTTGACAGAATTGATTCCGCATTCATTGATTCTCTGGACAGCCTCTTCGTCTATCTCATGGTTGGCCGGAACAATCACCTCACCGGAAAAGGGGTCCAAAACATCCTCCAAGGCAACACGGCCCAGAATTCTCGCCCCAACCGGTTCGATAATCTTTCCACCCTCAATCAGGGATGTCATCTCGATGCCATCCAGTGTCCCACAGTCATACTCTGAAACAACCGTATCCTGGGAGACATCGACCAGCCGCCTTGTTAGGTAACCGGAATTCGCCGTCTTCAATGCGGTATCAGCCAACCCCTTTCGAGCGCCGTGGGTTGAAATGAAGTACTGCAAAACGGTCAGCCCCTCACGGAAATTCGCCGTAATCGGGGTTTCAATAATCTCTCCCGTCGGCTTTGCCATCAGCCCTCGCATCCCAGCCAACTGCCGAATCTGCTGCGCGCTTCCACGGGCCCCGGAATCAGCCATAATGAAAACAGGATTTAAGCTCTTGGTCCGGGCTGTTTTATCCCCTTCGGTGTTTTCAACCGTTTCGTATCGGAGACTTTCCATCATCTCCTCCGCAACTTTTTCGGTTGTGTCTGCCCAAATGTCGATAACCTTGTTGTAACGCTCACTTTCCGTGATAACGCCATCACGATAATGGCGGTAGACATCTGCCACCTCTTCATTCGCATTATTCAGCAGTTCCTCTTTCTTCTCAGGGATAACAAGGTCATCAATACAGATGGAGATACCTGCCTTTGTCGCGTAATAATAACCCAGATTCTTGAGCTTGTCAGAAAGAATAACAGTTTTTTTGTCCCCTGCCTTACGGAAAGAGAAATCAATCAGTTTTGCTACTTCTTTCTTTGTCATAGGTTTGTTTATTAACTCAAAGGGAATATCTTCAGGCATCACCTCACTCAGGATAATCCGCCCTACGCTGGTTTCCACAATCTGCCCATCCATCCGCACACGGATGGCGGCGTGGAGATCTGCCTCTCCCTGGTCATAGGCAATTCGAACCTCCTCAGCATTTGCAAAAACCTTCCCTTCACCCTTGACAAACGGACGGGTGACCGTCATGTAATACAACCCAAGGACAATATCCTGAGTCGGTACGATGATAGGCTTTCCATTGGCGGGAGAAAGAATGTTATTCGTTGACATCATCAGGACTCGCGCCTCGGTCATGGCCTCCACGGAAAGAGGAACATGAACCGCCATCTGGTCACCATCAAAATCCGCATTATAGGCGGTACAGACGAGGGGATGAAGCTGTAAGGCCTTCCCCTCGATAAGGATGGGTTCGAAGGCCTGAATGCCCAGTCTATGTAAGGTGGGTGCGCGGTTCAGCATGACGGGGTGCTCCCGTATGATCTCATCCAGAATATCCCACACCTCCGGCCCTTCCTTTTCAACAATCTTTTTAGCCGCTTTGATGGTAATAGCCAAGCCCTTTTCCCGCAATTTTCCATAAATAAACGGTTTAAAAAGTTCCAGAGCCATCCGTTTAGGAAGGCCGCATTTATGGAGTTTCAATTCTGGCCCCACAACGATGACGGAACGTCCCGAATAATCAACACGCTTCCCCAAAAGGTTCTGACGAAAACGACCCTGCTTGCCGCGTAACATATCGCTCAGGGACTTTAAGGGCTTTTTATTAGCCCCCACAATGGCCCTTCCCCGCTTTCCATTGTCGAAAAGGGCATCGACTGCTTCCTGCAACATCCTTTTCTCGTTCCGTATAATGATGTCCGGGGCATCCAGTTCCAGAAGGCGCTTCAATCGGTTGTTTCGATTGATGACGCGCCGGTAGAGGTCGTTCAGGTCTGAGGTGGCGAATCGCCCCCCGTCCAGCGGGACCAGAGGCCGCAGGTCAGGCGGTAAGACAGGGAGAACCGTCAGGATCATCCATTCAGGCTTGTTTCCCGAACCGAGAAAGGCTTCCACAATTCTCAGCCTCTTTACGATCTTTTTCTTTTTTGTCTCGGAGTGGGTGTCTTTAAATTCCGCTCTCAGCGTCTTCGCAAGGGCCTCCAGATCCAGATCCTGCAGGAGCTCCCGCACCGCCTCTGCGCCTATCCCCGCGCGAAAATCCCATCCTTCGCCCTCATAAAGGTCCCTATATCGCTCTTCAGAAAGGAGTTCCCCCCGCTTCAGCGAGGTCTCTCCCGGGTCCAACACCACGTAGGACTCAAAATACAAAATGCTTTCCAGCTCACTGATGGACATGTCGAGCAAGGTCCCTAACTTGCTCGGGATACTTTTCAAAAACCAGATATGAGCCACGGGGCTCGCCAGTTTGATATGTCCGAGACGCTCCCGGCGCACCTTGGACTGGATGACCTCGACCCCACACTTTTCACAAACGATCCCACGGTGCTTCATCCGCTTGTACTTTCCGCAGTTGCACTCATAATCCTTGACGGGTCCGAAGATCCGGGCGCAAAACAGGCCATCCTTTTCGGGCTTAAAGGTCCGGTAATTGATGGTTTCCGGTTTCTTCACCTCACCGTGAGAAAGAGACTCTATCTTTTCCGGTGAAGCCAGTCCAATCTTTATGGCATCAAACTCTGTGGTTTCCTTCATATCTGAAAACCATGAAGAGGCAAAACTTTGCAAGGTTATCCCTCCTTGTGTTGCATCTTTGACGTGTCGATGAGATCGACATCAAGACAAAGACTCTGTAATTCTTTTACAAGAACATTAAACGACTCGGGAATCCCCGGCTGGAGAACATCCTCTCCCTTGACGATGGCCTCATAGGCCCGGGTTCTTCCGTTGACGTCGTCCGATTTAATGGTTAAGAACTCCTGAAGGGAATAGGCCGCGCCATATCCTTCCATGGCCCAAACCTCCATCTCTCCAAAGCGCTGTCCACCAAACTGGGCCTTCCCGCCCAGCGGTTGCTGGGTAACCAGGGAATAGGGGCCAATAGACCTGGCATGAATTTTATCATCCACGAGATGATGGAGTTTTAACATGTACATGCTTCCCACCGTTACTTCATGATCAAAAGGCTCTCCCGTTTTCCCGTCAAACAGGATTGTCTGCCCTGTGCGTGGCACTCCAGCCATATCCATGTAGGATTTGACCTCTTCCTCGGAAGCACCATCAAAGACCGGAACCGCTACATGAACACCTTTTGTCATATTCTGTGCTATCTCAAGAACTTCTTCGTCAGAGGCTTTGTCAATGATCGCATCTATCCTTTCCGACTGAAAAATCTCCTTCAGACGTTTCCTGACCCCTTCAATTGGAAAATGTTGTTCCAGCATCGTTTGAACCTGCTGCCCTAACTCTCGTGCGGCCCAACCTAAATGGGTCTCAAGAATCTGCCCCACATTCATTCGAGAAGGAACCCCCAAAGGATTCAACACAATATCCACCGGGGTGCCATCCGGAAGGTAGGGCATGTCTTCTTCTGGAAGGATGCGGGAAATAATTCCCTTGTTCCCATGACGACCGGACATCTTGTCTCCCACGGAAAGTTTCCGTTTCATGGCCAGATAGACCTTCACCGTTTTGAGAACGCCAGGAGGCAATTCCTCACCCTTCGAAATCCTGGAAATGCGTGTCTGATAAAGAGCTCGAATGGCATCAATCTTTTCCTGCATCTGGTCCAGCATGGCTCTCACGCGTACGGGGTCAACACTCTCTGCTTGGAGCCTTTCAAAGTCTCTCACATCTATTTTATCCAGTACCTCGCCAGATAGGGTGACTCCTTTTTCCAGGGTTTCACCCGATGGTAAGGTTACTGATTCCGACAAAGGCTTGCCTTTAAAGAGAGAAATGAGGGATTCTTTCACTGTTTCCAGCACAACCCGTATCTCATCCGCCTGATCACGTTCGAGATTCTGCTTCTGTTCCTCCTCGATGGCCTGGGTTCGGCTGTCTGTCTCTTGGCCCCTTCGTGAGAGAACTTTGACATCAATCACCACACCTTCCACACCATGTGGGACTTTGAGAGAGGTATCCCTGACATCGCCGGCCTTTTCTCCAAAAATAGCTCTCAGCAGTTTTTCCTCGGGTGACAGTTGCGTTTCCCCTTTAGGGGTTATCTTCCCAACGAGGATATCCCCGGAAGTGACAAGGGCACCAAGGCGAATAATCCCGCTTTCGTCCAAATCCTTTAAGGCCTCTTCACCCACATTCGGGATATCCCGTGTAATTTCTTCCTTGCCCAGTTTCGTATCTCTCGCGGAGATTTCAAGTTCTTCAATATGGATGGAGGTGTAGATATCCTCCTTCAGAATTTTCTCACTCACGAGAATGGAGTCCTCAAAGTTGTATCCCCCCCAGGGAAGAAAAGCCACCAGAACATTTCGGCCAAGGGCAAGTTCCCCCTTATCCGTGGCCGAACCATCTGCAATGATTTCTCCTTTGGATACCCTTTGCCCCCTCTTGACGATGGGCTTCTGGTTGATGCAGGTGTTCTGGTTGGAGCGCATGAACTTTATCAGAGGGTAGACGTCCAGATCAAATTCCCCATCACCATTTACAGAATGCTTGACAATAATCTTGGTTGAATCTACAAACTTCACAATCCCGTCTCGTTTTGCAGAAACCACGACGCCAGAGTCCCTCGCCACGATACGTTCCATCCCCGTACCAATGAGGGGGGCTTCCGCACGCAGAAGCGGAACGGATTGGCGCTGCATATTAGAACCCATCAATGCCCGGTTCGCGTCATCGTGCTCCAGGAAGGGGATCAAAGAGGCGGCAACACTCACCAATTGCTTGGGAGATACATCCATAAAATCGACCTCTTCGGGAGATACCATGACAAATTCTCCCCCCTTCCTTGCGGAAATGAGCTCATTGATAAACCGTCCTTCATCATCCAGCGGGGCATTTGCCTGTGCGATGACGTGATTTTCCTCGTCGAGGGCAAAGAGATACTTGATTTCACTCGTGGCCCGCCCGTTTTTTACAACCCGGTAGGGGGTTTCAATGAAGCCATAGGAGTTGATTCGGGCAAAGGTGCTCAACGAAGAGATAAGCCCGATATTGGGACCTTCCGGAGTCTCGATCGGACAAATACGACCGTAATGAGTCGGGTGAACGTCACGTACCTCAAACCCCGCACGTTCCCGGGTAAGCCCCCCTGGACCCAAGGCGCTCAGGCGGCGCTTATGCGTAATCTCTGAAAGCGGATTCACCTGATCCATAAACTGAGAGAGCTGGCTGCTCCCAAAAAACTCCTTTAGAATAGCCGTCAAGGGCTTCGAGTTTATCAGATCGTGAGGCATTAGCGTTTCCACATCCTGAAGGCTCATCTTTTCCTTAATAGCCCGTTCGAGTCTGACCATTCCAATATGGAATTGATCCTCCACCAGCTCTCCCACCGTTCGAACCCGTCGGTTCCCCAGATGATCAATGTCATCCTCCATCCCATATCCATCGCGCAGGCGGAAAAGATAACGGATCACTTCAAGGATATCTCGTTCCGTAAGGGTCAATTCACTTTTATCAACATCAATGCCCAATTTATAATTGAGCTTCATCCGCCCTACTTCAGACAGGTCATAACGATCAGGGTTAAAAAAGAGATTCCTGAAAAAGATTCGCGCGGTTTCCAATGTAGGAAGGTCTCCCGGACGGAGGCGCTTGTAAATCTCGATCATGGCCTTATCCCGTTCATACTCTTTAAGCCCTTTTTCAACCCCCTCTTCCTGAAGGTTCTCGATGTCTTTGTCAGTGATTGTAAGTTTGTCAATCTGAAACGTCTGGTGAATGGATGGGTTGACGTTGATGTTATCTATAAAGAGAATAGGAAATTCCGTAACCTTGGCGCTTAGAATCTTTTCAATATCCTCTTCTGAAAGCTCCGCATTACATTCCACAATGACCTCACCAGTGCTTTCATCTACTACATCTCTCCCAACAGCCCTTCCTATCAATGAATCCGCATCAATAGGAATTCTATCAATCCCCGCGGCCTCTATCTTCTTCAGGGTTGTCCGCGTAACTTTTCTTCCCTTACGGGCGATAACCTCCCCCGTTTCCGGGTGGACGACATCCTGATCCAGCCTTTGTTTTAAAAGAATTCCACTATTTAACTTTTTGAAAAAACCACCCTTCGTAACTTCGACAATCTCGCTTTCATAAAAGAAGTTCAGAATTTCCTCTTTGCTGTACCCTAAGGCGCGAAGAAGGATGGTTACAGGTAACTTCCGACGCCTGTCTATCCGAACATACATATAGTCCTTCTGATCGAATTCAAAATCGAGCCAGGACCCGCGATACGGAATCACCCGACAGAAATAAATCTTCTTGCCACCCTGCTTCTCTGAACTGAAGAATACCCCGGGAGAGCGATGAAGCTGACTGACCACAACCCTTTCGGTACCATTAATGATAAACGTGCCATGATCTGTCATCAGAGGGATCTCACCCAAATAGACATCCTGTTCCTTGATCGCCTTGATAACCTTTTTGTCTTCCCCCTCTGTATCCCAGATAACCAGGCGAATGATAACCTTCATAGGGGCCTCATAATGCAAACCCTTCATAATACATTCCATCACATCAGCTTTGGGAGGCCCAATATGATATTCAACGAATTCAAGTGTGGCCGACTCATAAAAATCATGGATGGGGAAAACAGTTTTAAAAACCTTTTGAAGCCCGATATCCTTCCTCTCATGGGGGGGGACATCCATCTGCAGAAAATCCTTATAGGATTTCGTCTGTATTTCAATTAAATTTCCTACTTCGATGACTTCCCGTATCTTTGAGAAATCTTTGCGAATAATCTTGCCCTTCATTGACTCCCTACCTCTAAACAGGATTTAACGGGGGGAGGGTGTCCCCCCGTCCACAAATTAGCCTTGAGAAAATTATTTAATCTCCGCGGATCCTCCAGCGTCTTCAATCTTTTTGAGGATAGCTTCCGCCTCATCCTTCGGAATCCCTTCCTTAACAGGTTTGGGAGCACTCTCAACCAGTTCCTTTGCCTCTTTAAGACCCAGGCTCGTAACCTCCCTAACCGCCTTGATAACCTGAATTTTCTTTTCCCCGAAACTTGTTAGGATAACGTCAAATTCAGTTTTTTCCTCCGCGGCCTCATTACTCCCGGCAGCGCCTGGTGCGACAGCCGCAACCGCCATCGGCGCAGCCGCGGACACCCCAAACTTTTCCTCGAGTTCCTTAACAAACTCCGACAATTCAAGCACTGTCATACTCTCAATAAACTTTACAACATCTTCCTTGGTTATTTCAGCCATTGATTCCTCCCTGATTTCTGGCGACTCCGTAAAAAATCAAGATTTACATTGTCACACCTTATCTTCCTTAATTTTCTTCTTGATTACTGCTGACAACTTCACAAAAAGATCCGGTCCCTTTGATCTGACATCAGATTTTGACCCCTTTGCAAATACACAACTTCTCCCTTTTTACGCAGCCTTTTTTTCTTCAACTGCATGCAACACATTTAGAAGCCCCCGAATCACACCGGTCAGCACGTTGACTAATCCGGTTTGGGAGGCATTCATGACAGAAAGCAATTGTGCCAGAAGAACATCTCGGTCAGGCAAACTGGCAAGCCCCTCCACATCGCTCACACTCAAAGGTTTCCCTGACAGGATCCCGCCCTTTATTTTCAAGGTCTCATGACCTTTTGTAAATTCTTTCAGAATTTTTGCAGGGGCAACCGGATCCTCCGTGGAAATGGCAATAGCCGTCGGCCCGGTAAACATGTCCTGAATCTTTTCTATATCCGTTCCTTTGCTGGCTATACGAAGCAATGTATTTTTTGCCACGCGAAATGCTATATCATTCTCACGGAGCTGCTTGCGCAATGCATTCATTGATTCCACGTCCAACCCACGATAATCGGCCAGGATCAATACCTGATAGTCTGAAAATGCCTCTTTAAGTTGTGAAACAACAGCTACTTTTTCTTCTCTCTTGATTGTCTTCACCCCCTTCCCTTATTGAAATTTCCACTCCCATCAAAGTCAGAGGGTGACCCAATAGGAATATCCTATTTTCATCTCACGCTTCCCGTCTCAAGAGGTGGCAAAACGCCCTTTATGCCGAAGCACCGTCTGTCTTTGACAGGGGGATGTTTATTTAAAACCCGCTATTTCAAAAGGTTGCGTACCTGGATGGGATCAATTTTCACCCCAGGACTCATGGTCGTCGAAAGGGCAATCCCCTTTAAATACGAACCCTTACTCGAAGCAGGTTTCATCCGAATCAAGGTGTCCAGTAATGTCAGAAAGTTCTCCCTTAATTTATCCTTTCCAAAACTTTTCTTTCCAATGCTCGTATGCACAATCCCTGTTTTTTCCGTTCGGAACTCTACCTTTCCGCTTTTCAGCTCCTTAACGGCTTTGCCGACATCAAAGGTAACGGTTCCCACCTTGGGGTTGGGCATCATTCCACGAGGCCCAAGAATCCGGCCGATTTTACTCACCGCTCCCATCATATCAGGGGTTGCAATAGCCTTATCAAATTCGAGCCAACCCCCTTTAATTTTTTCAATCAGATCTTCCGCACCAACAAAATCGGCCCCGGCTTCAGTCGCTTCTTTTTCCTTTTCCCCCTTCGCGAAAACGAGGATCTTCACAGATTTTCCCGTCCCATGGGGTAATACAACCGTTCCGCGAACCATCTGGTCAGCATGACGTGGGTCCACGCCCAGTCGAAAAGCCACATCCACAGTCTCATCAAAATTCGCAAAGGAAACTTGTTCCAGTAGGTCCAACCCTTCATCAAGGGTATAACGCTTCATTCTGTCAATTAAGGCCATCTTTTCTAAATACTTTTTCCCTTTTTTTGGCATCTTCAACTCCTAAACGATTTCTATCCCCATGCTCCTTGCGGTTCCCTCAACAACTCTCATGGCACCTTCCAAATCCTTACAATTCAAGTCGGTCATCTTCTTTTCGGCAATTTCTTTGACTTGGCCCATCGTCACCTTCCCAACCTTGTTTCGGTTAGGTTCTCCGGATCCCTTGGCGATTTTAGCCGCCTGCTTTAAAAGAAAGGACGCCGGTGGGGTTTTAATCTGAAATGTAAATGAACGGTCTGCAAAAACAGTAATCACCACGGGAATAATGATTCCTGCATCATTCTGTGTCTTTGCGTTAAATGCCTTACAGAACTCCATGATATTAACCCCATGTTGCCCCAAGGCAGGACCGACAGGAGGTGATGGCGAGGCCTGTCCACCTGGAATCTGTAATTTTATC
>JALTEW010000039.1 GCA_027073795.1 bacterium
GACTTGAGTTATTCCCCTAAGTATATCAAAGACATGGTTCATATTCTCGAGGGTCATGAGGCGGATATTGTTGTGGCTTCTCCCTATATGCCGGGAGGAAAATTAAGGAATGTTTCGTTCAGGCGGGGGATAATAAGTCGTATGGGGAACCTGTTGCTCAGGTGGATTTTCCCTGGGAATCTTCATACCTATACCGGAATTTTCAGGGGATATCGACGAATTGTGGTCGACGGCATGCTGCTTGAATCCAATGAGAAAGAGATCCATCTTGAAATTATCGCCAGAGCCACAGGCCTGGGCTACCGAATAAAAGAGATCCCTGCTGTTCTCGAATCGAGGAAGAAAGGGAAATCAAAATTTCGATTTGGTTCTACCGTAGTGTCACATCTCATCTTTGCTTTTTTACATCGCCCGATTGTTCTGTTTGGGGCATTTGGTGGGTTAATCACGCTATCGGGTGTTATGCTCGGGATTTATGTGATTTACCTACATTTTCACCGTGCTTTGTCTCAAAGTCGTCCACTTTTTTCACTCATTGTTTTGCTTATTCTCGGTGGTATCCAGATTCTCTCAATAGGGTTTGTCGCCATTTTGATAGGCGCACTGCGCCGGGAGCTCCTTAAGATAGAAAGGGAATTGCGCCTTCTTCCGAAAGACATTGCACATGGCAACTAATCCTCCCTGCATCTGTTTTCTTACCCAGGCCTTTCCTGACTTTGAGGGGGCATACCGGGGAATCTTCGTAAAAAACCTCGCGGGATATATCGTATCCCAAGGATACCGGGTGGTTGTGGTAACGCCCAGAATTTACAAGACCTCAAAGAAACAGGAAAGTGAAGGAGGGTTGAAAGTTTGTCGTTTCTTTTTCCCATCAGGGGAAAGACCTTTAATAAGCTATCAAAAAATTCCCGTTCTACGAATGAGCGTTTACATGATTTTCTGTATGTTCAAGACTTTCGATATTATAATCAGACATTCCTGTCGCCTTATCCATGTGCACTGGATTCACCCAAACGGCATCATCGGTTTAATTGTAAAAACCATCTTTCAGCGACCCCTTATCGTCCATGTCAGGGGGAGTGACTTCAGCATATTTGCCACTAAGAATATGTTTTTCAAGTTCCTTACCCAATTGGTCTTACGCCGTGCAGATCGGGTTCTTTGTACCAGTGAATCGTCAAGATCCGGAATTATAAGGGCATTCCCGCAAGTAAACAGTGAGAAAGTTGCCGTGGTTTACAATCAAATAGATTCCTCCCGGTTTCGACCAATCTCTGAAAATGAGGCAAGGCGGGCACTCGGCATTCATGTAAGTGGACTTTGTTTACTGTTTATCGGTAACCTGCTTCCCGAAAAGGGGATTCTTGATCTGGTTAAGGTGGTAAAAAGCCTTTCTGATGAATTTCAGGCTGTTTCTCTTCATATTATTGGGACGGGACCCCTTGAGATGGCCCTGAAAAAAGAGGCTCGGGATGAAGTTCATAATCAGATCATTTTTATTCATGGTGCGTCGCCACCGGATCGGATTCCTTTGTGGCTTAATGCCTCCAACCTCTTGATTCTCCCAAGCGAACGAGAAGGGATGCCCAATGTTATTCTTGAAGCCCTTCATTGCGGCATTCCTGCAGTTGCCACAGATGTGGGTGATATAGGCAGATTCATCAAAGACGGCGAAAATGGATTTGTCATCAAAAGGGATGAAAAGGCCAAGCATCTCAGGAGGATTCTGAAGAATCTTTTGAAAGAACCTGAACAACTGATTTTAATGAAGAAAAGGTTGCAGGACGAAGTCGATAAAAATAAAGAAATTTGTGAGAAAGTTTGTGTAAGCATCGAACAAATTTACACTTCCCTTCTAACATCTGATACGCATGCGTAAATTTTTGACAGGGCTGTCAGAAATCCGTGAAGGCGGATCCTATATGAGATTTCTTAGAATGGTCTCGGCCCTCACAAACAGGGCATATGTGGTTCATGTCATCAGTACAGCTGAGAATCCTTTGCAACATCCCAATCTTCGCTGGCACCGTATAGGGGCTAAATTTCCCTCACCTCTAAAGGATATGTTGTATTTTCTGACGTTTTTGCCTTACAGCCTGTACGTGATTATTTTTCTCGATGCCAAAGATATTATTGCATTTGGCCCGATTTATGCGTTCTTGTTTTTACCGGCATCTTTCTGCGCAAAATGCAGGATATATTGTATGGTAAGGGGGATGTTATCTGATGAATATACCTATCAGGGAAGGAATCACCTGTTGAGATCAATTGTTGCCATAGCGGAAAGGGTAGGGCTTTCCTTTTCAGACCGTATTATCGTTGTATCTCAAACACTGGCCGAAAGGATTGTAAGAAGGTATGGTGTTCAGGAAGAAAAAATCGTTCACCTTCCCAATGAGATTCCCAAGGTTCCTGCTGAGGAGGTTGATTCGGAATTCGGTTTTCGTATCTGGAAAGAGTGCTTTCCAGAAGAAGGGCTTCGTATTTTTACAGCAGGTGTCATCACACCCATAAAAAACTATGAAATGTTAATAGAAGCCGTCAGCCTGTTGAAGATTCCCTGTCATATTTGTATTGCAGGAAAACCTGCCTTTGATGTTGACAAAAGATATTTTAACAAACTCAGAAGTTTTGTAAGAAATTATGGGTTAGAAAAGCATATCACCTGGCTCGGGTGGGTGAGCCGGGCTAAGGTGTTGGGTGTATTAAAGGCTTCGGATCTTTTTATCAGTACCTCACATCACGAAGGGATGTCAAATATTGTGCTTGAAGCATTAGCCCTTCGTGTTCCCTGTCTGTCAAAGAATACACCGGAAGCCTTAGAACTGCTTAAAGAAAAAACTCTCACATTTGAGACAGCACAGGAGCTGGCCGAAACCATTGAAAGATTTTATAGTAAAAAAGCGTTTTCCCAAACTGTCATTGAGGCATCTAATCAAGCAAGAGAGAGATGGAGCTTCGACTGGGAGGCAAAGCTTATACAAACCCTTGAAGGATAGAAAATGACAGCGAAAAAATTGGTTCTGGTTGTTGGGGCACGTCCGAACTTTATAAAGGTTGCTCCCATGGTGAGAAAATTGACACAGTCGTTCGCTGAGAAATTTCAATTTGTACTGGTCCATACAGGACAGCATTACGATCCCGAAATGTCTGAGGCCTTTTTCAAAGACCTGGACATTCCCGAACCCGCCTACAACCTCGGGGTAGGTTCCTCAAGCCATGGTATTCAAACCGCCCGGATCATGGAAAGATTTGAGTTGCTTTGCGAAAAGGAAGCCCCTGACTGCATTGTTGTCTTCGGGGATATCAATTCCACATTGGCCTGTACCCTTGTCGGGGCAAAGAAACTCATACCTGTTGCACACGTGGAGGCTGGCTTGAGAAGCTTTGATCGCTCTATGCCCGAAGAAATCAACAGGATTGTCACGGATGTTTTGTCAGATTTTTTATTTACCCCCGACGGATCCGCGGATGAAAACCTCCTAAAAGAGGGAATCCAACAAGGAAGGATATTCAGGGTGGGAGACATCATGGTGGATGCCCTTTTGTGGGAGAGAGAAAAGGCATACCATTCCTCCATCTTACAGGACCTTGACCTGGACAATACGCACCCGTATGGTGTACTCACACTTCATCGTGCGGGCAATGTGGATAATCCTGAGGTTCTTACAAGGCTGGTAGAGATTGCCACAACTGTATCAGAAATCTGTCCCATCATTTTCCCTGTGCATCCAAGGACAGAAAAACGGTTGAAAGAGTTCCATCTTTCCGAGGCGATGGGACGTCTGTATTTTTCAAAGGACGGCAGAAAAAACAAGGGGATTTTAACAATCAAGCCTGTAGGCTATACGGATTTTATAAAACTTGTGATGGAATCAGACTTTGTTCTAACCGATTCTGGGGGAATTCAAAAGGAAACAACCCTGTTAGGCGTAGAGTGTTTGACCCTTCGTGA
>JALTEW010000040.1 GCA_027073795.1 bacterium
TCCTTTCACCTCCGGTAGCTTCATACCCCATCGGATATCTCTCCTACCAGAGGCCGCTTACGGGTGGGTCAATTTTACACGTCCACAACTCCCCTTAATGGGTCAATTTTAGGTTACCATAACTACATTCCCACAACAACCGCTACAACTACAACCATAAAACCCCATGTTACCGATTTCCGACCAGGTAAGAAATCGGTAACGGGAGAGGACCCTTATCCCCCTCGTCCCCAGCAAACCTTCCCTGAATCATCAGAAAGTCCTACTCAGATGCGACATGCCTGGCATCTCTACATGCTGCGACTCAATCTCGAACATCTCAGTATCGACCGCGCCCGTTTTATCGAGGAATTGAAAAAGCGTAATATCGGAACGAGCGTTCACTTTATCCCTCTGCATATCCATCCCTACTATCGTGAAACCTATGGATACCAACCGGAAGATTACCCAGTTGCTTATCATGAATACCAGCGTGAAATTTCCCTTCCCATTTACAGCCGTATGACCGATGCTGACATCAACGATGTCATCGAGGCCGTCCTCGATGTCGCCAACACTTATGAGAAATAGAGGTCGGAAGACAGATATCAGAGATCAGAGATCAGAGATCAGAGGTCTGCTGCAAGGGTGGTTGGAGAAGAAAATTAGGAATTGAGGGATTCAGGAATTGCGGGATTGGGAAGGGAAACGTTAGAGCGAGAGTTGTTGGTGATAAAGCGGCTGAAGGCCTTTTCAAGGGGGAGGCAGGCCCTCAGGGACAGCAATGAGGCAGGAAGATCTGGACAGGGTTGTAGAATTGATCCGGAGGTGTAAAAGATAAAGGCATTCAGGGGATGTTGGAATCATTTACGCAAATAAGCTGTTGGTTCCTTTAGGGCTTCATTTTGGACAGGAGGTAGCCCCGAGCCATGCAGATCCTCACGCCCATAACCGTTTGCCCGAAATATTTCCCGAAATGCTTGATGTCACCTGTCAGCAAGTAATCGGCCTTGGCAGAAATGGCAGCCATGAGAACAGGCTGGTCTTTTTCCGGTAGGTCTATAGGGCAATCGACACTTGGGTCTGCCTCAAGAACAATCTGCACATTCGATAAACAGGCCTCGAGCTTGTCCAGTTCGTCCGGTTTAGGGAGGTTACGCTTTGCCTCTTCAATCACATACTGGGAAGCAAACAGGACACAGTAGCCCTCCTTTTGAAGCTCCCATAAACGCCCTAAACCGAGGCTTCCATAGGCTACAGAAAACAAGATATTTGCATCGAGGAAGATCCGGTCTATGTTCATGCACCCTCAGGTTTCTTGTGGGGTACTGTTTGAGGATCTATTCCCATGCTGCGGACCTTTTTAACGGCTGCCGCATAGTCTTCCGGCGTAATCGTGTTATTTAAAAGAAACTCAGCTTTACGTTCGGGCGTATATATTTCGACTGGCAGTGTAACCACTGGACGTAAAAGAACGCCCTCTGACCGAGCCTCTATAATAACCATCGAGCCTTCTTCAAAGCCATAGCTCCGGCGGATAGGCGCAGGAATGACAATCGTACCCCGCCTACCAATTTTACTAGTCTCTATACGCATAGATGCTCACCTCCGAAAATCAGACTATCAGACATTCCGGTATTCGTCAAGAGGAAAATGTGAAGAATAGGGGGCGTTGTTGCGAAACTGTGTTATTTTGACCCGGGATGATTGGTATGAATGGATGGATGAAAGAAGACAGAGGACAGAGGCACCCCGGTGAAATGCGCCCCAGTACGATCTACCAGACCTACCCCAGTGAAATGCGCTGTGCTCCTCATTATCATGAATTTCACGGGGTAAACCCGGTTCAACAGGGCAGGCGCAGATTACACGGATTATTCTAATCATCATGAAAGATGATGCGAAATCTATAGGGTTTTATTCCCCGCAGCTTGCTGCGATAGAAATGATAACACACGCATTATTATACCCGCGGCTTGCCACAGGGTAGTTTATTAGGGTAAACCCGGTTCAACTGGGTAAACTGAGTGAAACATAAGGCTAAGGCAAAAGGAAGGTTCAACGTTCAAAGTTTGGAGTTCACGGGGCACGGCTGGACAGGCGGGGTAAAGCTTTGGCGCGGGAGGCTAAGCCCTATTAATTTGCGTCAGTGATATTTTGATTTTACTCTGGGTGGCTTGGGCATATTTTTGTAGGCTTCTGAGACTTGGCAAGGGCCTTCCCGCTTCCATGCGGGCAATAACTGATTGCTTAGTCCCCATTCTTTCCGCAAGCTGCTGTTGAGTGAGACCGGCCCTGAGCCGTGCTTTTATTAATTCCCTGGCTATAGTGAATTCTTCCTCCTGGGATTCGAATTCTTTTTTATATTTGGAATCCTTCATCATTTCAATATGTTTGTCTTGAATATTTTTACCCATTTTTTATCTCCTTTGCTCTTTGGAGAGCGATTTCTATTTCCTTCTGAGGTGTCTTTCTTGTTTTCTTGATAAAGTTTCGCAATATTATAACCCTCTTGCCTGTTGCAGTGACGTATAGGCTCCGCCCTATTCCGTCTTTTCCTCTGGTCCGTATTTCCCAAAGTTTTTCCTGAAGGTGTTTGATATATGGTTCGCCGATATTGGGCAACCCAAATTCATCAATCAGTTTTGCTACGTGGATAATTTTTGCCCGTATATCAGCAGGAAATTGATCAAATTCTTTCTCCACTTTTTCATCAAGAAACTCGATTGTCCAGTTAGATCCCACTGTTTGTTATAATAGCAAATTTGCTATAAATGTCAAGGAGCTAAGAGGGAAAACATAGGACTGAGTTATGAGGACTGAGGAAAAAGCTCAAAGTTCTATGTTCGAGGTTCAAAAGTGAAATAGCGAGAGAGGGAGAGAGCGAGATAGTGATCTGTAATGCGTGATGCGTGATCTCCCAGTTAAATACTCTACGTTGTCCTACGGTCCCTGTGAAATGTTCCTTCGGAATTTAATCCCGGTTGAATAACTCGGCTAAGGCAGTCCCAGTTAAATGGCCCTTCGGGGTTTAACGGGATAAAAATATTTCGGCGCGCGTTTTGAGCATGCACGCCCTGAAGCCATAGGAACAGGTTGGCTATTGAAAAAGCGGCCTGGGAAACTGGCTTGATTATAACTGTTGAGGAACACAGCGTCCTGGGTGGGCTTGGCGGAGCCATGGCGGAGGTCCTCTGTGAGATGGATCTCCCCGTCCGGTTCCGCCGAATCGGATTGCCCTCTGAATTCACCAAACATGTCGGCGGCCAGGAATATCTCCGGGACGTCTACGGCCTCAGTGAACCCAAACTCGCACATACCATCCGCACCATCTATCTCGAGTCACATGAAACCTCATTCCATCTATAATTCCCATTCCACTTAACCCTACATTACCCATATCTACTCAAAGTAAAAATGGGTAATCTGTTCATATTGATTTCGCTTCAATTGTTTTTTCCGATGAAGGGGATATTTTGGAAGGGGCGGATGATCCCGATCTAGACTATAATCAATTGATCCGGCCCTGGAAAAGCCGGTTAGGATTGTTTTATATTGATCACCAGTCTTTTTTGTTGGACCTGCGCCTGATCTTTCTTACGGCTCTAACCATTGTTTCCCGTGAGAGAGCTATGTTGGGTGTCCATAAAATCCTGGAAGATTTGGGTGCGGATGAACAATTAAAAAGAGTGGCGTTGAGAAGAGAAAAATTGGAACCTTACCCTCCGCCTGGAGCAACCAAAATCGTAACCACCCGCACAAAGCAATAAGGGGTTTTATTTGAATCTCTCTACATTACCCATTTCCACTCAAAGTAACTTTGGGCAACTTTCTAACCCTCAACACCCAATTCTCCATTACCGATTTCTTACCATGTCACTTTTCGGTAATTTGTTTATGCCTCTCCTTCATGGCCCTCATTTTCAATACTTGCTCGCTATGAATAATACGTTACCGATTTCGCAC
>JALTEW010000041.1 GCA_027073795.1 bacterium
CCCTCTGTTTTCACATCCATCATGAAACCCCACGAAAGGGGAAAAGGCAAGGGAGATGTTTTTAACAAATGGGTGGGTCAATTTTAAGTTGCCACAAAGGGTCATTTTTCGGTTGCCATTTACAATGGGGGCATTGCAGGAGAAAACGCTGGGGAGCATAATCTCACAACGACGGATTAAAAGGGGTGACTGCGTTATGTTAAAGGAACATTTTCACGGTAACTCTTTTTCACTCTTTACCTCTCACCCCTTGCCTTTATTTTACCTATCCGTGGCCAGTAAAATTCATTGGATCTATGGAGTAAAATTGATGAACCCAGCTGTTATCTAAACCCGTTCCATGCCTTGTTCGCCAAGACCACAGAGGTTTCAACCTGCCTCTCCGGGATGGACCAAAACCTTCGAAGAAGCCTGTCCTTCTCTTCCCCCTCAATCAAGCGATACCCGTGTTTCTGATAGAAACTGATAGCCCAGGAGGCATCAACCCACGTCCCGATCAGGATGGGCTTGTCGGTACGTGCCTCAATAAATCGGAGCAACCGCGATCCGATGCCGGTTCTTCGGACCGCTGACCTGACATAGGCATGGCGTATAAGCACGACCGCACCCCTGTCTTGCATGCCCATGATGCCAAGGAGAGTCCCGTCTTGCTCCCATCCATAGAAATCCACACCGGCTGCAATTTCCCGTCGGAGCTCTTCTCTCGTCATATAGGGTTCATGCCAGCAGTCATCGGGGATAATTCCCTCATAGGCCTGGGCTGCATCATTGACAATTTCCCAAATAGACTCAAAATCAGATTGTGTGCAGTTCCTGATCATGTCTAAACACTCCTGGCGGGCTCTTCAAGTATCAATCCTTGTCCTTCACCAGTTCAAGCCATGTAGGGCGTTGCAGAAACGAGCCTTCTACATTTTCCTCCATCTCCTGAAACATGGCAAAGGGAACGGTAAGGGTCATCAGGTTATCTCCAAGCTGCCTGCGGATCGGGACGCGCGCGGACAGGTCGGTTAACCCAACGACGGCGCGTGGCCTTTCAACACTCGCCTCCCGGTAGGGATAGATTCCAATTGTCTGGCACCCGGCGGCATAGGGAATAATCGCGTTTTCATTATCCTCCCGGCCGTAGTTGGCGAGAATGACGAGAGCAGACAGTTGGTCTGGATCGGCAAAAAAAATGATAGACCGAGGTGTTTCTCTCTTTAAATCCACCTTGTTAAGGGGTTTAAAAACCACAAACGTGGCTGGAATGTCAATGATGGGCAGGCACTTGATGAATTTTTTTACCTGATCCGGGGTTTTGAGGTATCGCTCGCCCTGGATAAAATCGTCGTATGCCTCTTCTCTCATGAAGGGCTTGACCTGTTCGGCGATTTTGCGGCCTTTTTCCCATAGGGCATTTCCTGACGAAAGGAAATGGAAGAAGCAATCCTCCCCTCCCGGGAAGTTTTTGTACTGCTCGCCAAAACCGACCCCTACGCCTCCGCCGAAACAGCCAAAGGTTTCGCGGTCACAGACGGTTGTTTTTCCCCTTGCGGCGCTTGCGACCAGCCACATGATGCAACCCCATCTTCCTTTTCTGAACTGGACGGCCTTCTCGGGTTTTTGATCGGTCCAAATGAGGGCAACGGGGGGGTATTTTAAGCGAATCGCCTCTGCTACCTTACTTTTCCGGTTCATCTCCTCTTTTTTGTTCAATTTTTGCTTCTTAAAAAGCCGGCAATAGTGTTTCCCAGCTTCTTTGCCGTCTCCATCGCCCTCGGTTGCGCCTCAAAGCGATGAACCTCAACCGTTTCAGGGGTAGCATTTGGGCCAAATATCATCCTGACAGCAGACATTCTGCATCTATCCTCGAATTCGCACCACATGCAAGGGATATTCCCCAGAATCTTGACGGCACCGGCAAAGGTCATCCCTTCCTCCATCATGAAAAACCTGATGGCATCGAGCCCATTGTCGCATGCGGGCGGAAGCATTGCGTTCCCTTCTGGAACAGCGCAGGTCACAATGGCCCCACCAGGCTTCCCTGCCAGATATCCATACCTGTGCCGTAAAGGGTAAAGCCTTTCCATAAAGGCTTTTGTCCTTCCGTCCAGGGAAGAGTAGGGGGTTGTACCCGCAATAATCAAGGCATCCGATACCCGGACCTTCTCCGCAAGCATGATCCCATCGTCCTCTATAACGCACCTATTTGTTTCAATACACCCTTTGCACGCCCGGCAGGGTTCAACCTTGTAATCACTCAATTTTATAAATTCCGTGTCCATTCCTGTCGCTTTCAGGGCGACCTTCAAAGCACGGTCCGTATTGCTACCTTTAACTGGAGACCCCGATATACCCAAAACCTTCAATTTATTCCTCCTGAATTATTTGTGTATCTTATCACCTTTTGGGAATATTTAAAACCCACCCCGTTTCAGAAAATTCTTGACTTTAAACCCCCGATGAACATATTGTCATTGACAAGTAAAGGTCCATGTATATGAACTACACACCCAAGAAGGAGGACCCACCATGGGACAGATTTCGTTTTCAGATTGCGCCATCGTTTCGTGCGGTGTCATGAGCCTGGAAATTCGTGCCCTTCAGGACGAAGGGTTTCTTGATACCCAGTATGTCTTCTATACCACGCCGGGATTGCACCAGGACCCTTTCGAGTTGGAGAGACAATTGTTTGCACAGGTAAACAAGGCCAAGGGAAAAGCGGATAAAATCGTCGTCGTTTACGGGGGCAAGTTCTGCTATGTCAATACCAAGGAGCCTACCCGGACCATGAAGACCCTTATCGCAGAGCTTCAGCCCGGCGTTGTTAGGATCGATGCCACCCACTGTATGGACATGATCGCCAGCGAAGAGGAGCGCGGCCACATCGCCAGGGAGATCGCGGGCGGGGAAAGCGTCTGGTGGATGACCCCTGGCTGGATCAAGTACCGCAACCAGGTTTTCAAGGGAATGGACAAGGCCAGCGCCAATGAGAACTTTGGCCGACACGATGGCGGGGCCATCGTTCTCGACGCCATCGGCTATACGGAAAAATACATGGAAGAAAAGCCGGAGGAATTCCTGGATTATTCTGACTGGATGGGACTTCCCATCCAGCCCTATCCGGTGACTTTGGATCGCTTCAAGACTTTGTTCTCCGAGGCAGCAGAGAAACTGAATGGGTAAAAACCCCGTGGCGTTTTGCGGGATATAAAAACCATAAATCGTCTTTCCAAATGCTATCTCTGGGAAGCGGATTGGTATAGTCGATACGTCACATGGACGTACCTAAAAAACCCTCAAAAAATCTTTCAGCTCTTTTCCTAAAAGGTGGCACTGTCCTCAATGTCTATTCCGGCGAGCTGCTGAAGATGAATGTTGCAACGCGTGGCGAAAGAATTTGGGCTGTGGGCCCATCAATAGGCGAACTCATGGAGACCACCGTCCTAGATGTGTCGGGTAAGATCCTTGTTCCGGGTTATATCGATCCCCACTTTCACCCATGGTTCATCTATAACCCTATCTCTTTCGGCGAAGAGGCCTGCCGTTTGGGCACCACCACGCTTTTCTGTGACAACCTAATCTTCTATATGCTTATGGGTGTGGACGTATTCGAAGAGTTTATGAACACCTTCGATAAGATGCCGATTAAGTATTTCTGGTTCTGTCGGGTTGTTCCTCAAACACCTATGGCAAGAGAAGAGGAGCTGTTTTCAGTTAAAAATCTTCAGAGACTCCTTGAAAACCCCCATGTTCAATCGCTTGGCGAGATAACGAGATGGCCCGATGTTATAGAGGGGAACCCAAGGATTATGGAGATGATAAGGTTCACAAAGGGCCTCAAAAAAAGGGTGGATGGCCATACGGCAGGCGCCAAGGGTGAACAGCTCGCCACCTTGTCAAGGGCAGGCATCGATTCATGTCATGAGGCAATCTCCCCGGAAGA
>JALTEW010000042.1 GCA_027073795.1 bacterium
GAATAGGACATCCATAACACGTGTGGTGGGACTCCAGGGTTTTCGGCAACCATGTCTGAGCGGTTGTCTTCTTGGCGCCTTCCTCCCAACTCCCGAGACGCCAGTTTTTGATGGGCAGGTCCCCCCAGGCTTCCACAGCAAGAATCCCTCCGGCCGTCCCGAACTGGGTCATCCCCGCCGCCTTTTCCTTGATAACAGGGATCTCACTTTTAAGCAGGTTTTTCAGCGCCGGCAAGTCATAAACCGGGACCCGTTGACTACCTCTCACCGCGATAGCCTTCAGTTTTTTGGCGCCCAAGACTGCTCCGAGACCTCCCCGGCCTGCAGCCCTCCCCGATCTACCGTCAAACATGATGCCAGAAACGAGCACCTTCCTCTCGCCCGCCGGCCCGATGGAGGCCACTTTGGCTTTGGAATCCGTCTGAGAACGAATCTCTTCCTCCGTCTGAAAGGTATCCTTCCCCCAAAGGGATGAGGCATCTCTGAACTCTACCTTGTCATCCGAGATGTAGAGGTAGAGTGGCTCCGCTGCCGCTCCCCGGACAATGATACCATCCCATCCGGCTGACTTAAGCTCCGCTCCCCAGTAACCCCCTACATTGGATTCATCCCAGATCCCCGTCAGGGGGGACCTTGAGCAAACCGTCGCCCTTGACGCCGAAGGAACGGGAGTTCCTGTTAACAACCCCGGCATAAAGAGGACCGGATTCTCTGCCGACAGGGGATCACAATCCGAGAATTCCCTAAAAAGAATGCTGGCGGCCAATCCACTGCCGCCAGCATAAATTTTCATCTCTTCAGCTGGAACCTCACGCTCCCTGGCAGTCTTCCGCGCCAGATCAACCTCCAGCAACTTTCCCCACCAGCCATACGTCATAGGAATTTCCCCCTGCCGAATCTATTTGTTATGGAAGAAGCTTGGTCATATCGCCATAGGTCTCTGGTCGCCTGTCACGGAAAAACTGCCATACGTTACGCACTTCTTTAATCACGTCAAAATCTACGTTTCCTACAATCACCTCATCCTTATCCCGGCTCCCCTCGACAATCATCTGGCCGCGCGGGTCGCAAATGTAACTTGTCCCATAGAATTCACCAATATCCCAGGGTTGCTCATGGCCAATCCGGTTAATGGCTGCAATAAAATATCCATTGGCCACGGCGTGGGCGGGCTGCTCAAGCTTCCAGAGGTACTCGGATAGTCCCGCCACGGTCGCGGAGGGATTAAAAACAATCTCGGCCCCATTCAGACCCAGCAGTCTCG
The DNA here is from genome assembly GCA_027073795.1 of bacterium. Lineage (GTDB taxonomy): Bacteria > Desulfobacterota > S145-22 > S145-22 > S145-22 > S145-22. The sequence continues at coordinate 1,265 of JALTEW010000042.1, forward strand.
CCCCTTCCGGGAAATGTCGGTCATAGCAGATATAGACCCCCACGCGCCCGTAAGCCGTTTGGAAGGTGGGATACCCTAGATTCCCGGGCTTGAAATAAAACTTTTCCCAGAATCCAGGGGCAACATGGGGAATATGATTCTTGCGATATTTACCAAGATAGGTCCCATCCGCGTCGATCACAACGGCGGTATTGTAATACACACCGGTCATAGCCTCCTCGTAGATGGGAACCACCATCACCATCTGGTGTTTCTTGGCCAGTTCCATCATCAATTGGATAGTTGGGCCATCCGGGATGCGCTCCGCAGCCTCATACCATTTGATCTCCTGCTCCGCCGGGAAATAGGGACCATAAAAAATTTCCTGAAGGCAAAGGATTTGAACACCCTTGGAAGCCGCCTCTTCGATAAGTTTTACATGCTTGTCAATCATGGCCTTTTTGATCACATCAACTGGCTCCGTGCCTGGAACCTCATTCTTGGCCTGAATCAGACCAATCTTCACAATCCTTGCCATCCTATCCTCCTTTAAGAATATTATTTATTTTGTCAACTTATATCATCCTAAACACATCGCATCCATTCTGTCAAGACTTTATTATCTTTTTCTATCAATAGAACCACTATCTAAAACAATATTTTGAACTTAGAAAAATTCTTGTAAGGTTAGCCACCTTGACAAATAACTTTTAGCTTGATATAAAGGCAAACCATAGTGTAAATTTCCTTTCTCGCATTTGGGAAAGGGTTTTGTTTTTTGGGACAAAAATTTCGGAAGGGAGGGTTCAAAATTGAAACAGTCAGCAGAAAGAGCACCATTGTTTACTGATGAAATGGAAGAGGGCTTTACCCTTACCCTGGCAACAGAAGAAGCTGCTCGATGCCTGCTTTGCTTTGACGCCCCCTGCAGCCAGGCATGCCCAGCAGGAACTGATCCGGGAAGCTTCATCCGGAAACTTCGGTTCAGGAACGTTACAGGGGCTATCCGAACTATCAAGGAAAACAATCCGTTTGGCTGGACCTGTGGCACTGTTTGCCCCACGGCCAAACTTTGCGAACTTGCCTGTTCGCGAACCGCCATTGACAGACCCATTCAGATAGGAAAACTCCAGCGTTTCCTTGTAGAGCATGGCTGGACCATGGGTTTTTCACCCATTAAAAACCAGCAGGGCACTCGGGGAAAGGTTGCTGTCATAGGAAGTGGCCCCGCGGGGTTGAGCTGTGCCCGACAGCTTGCCATAAACGGTTACCAGGTCACGGTTTTTGAAAAAAGGGAACAACCAGGCGGTAATCTCCGGTACGGCATTCCTCCCTTCAGACTTTCTGAGAAGGGGATACGCCGGGAAATTGATGAAATTATTTCCCTTGGCGTAACCCTGAAAACCCAAACTCCCATCGAAGGAATGGGTGGGCTCGACAGGCTCCAAGAGGAGGGTTTTCAGGCCATCTTTCTCTCCCCCGGCCTCTGGAATCCCATTCGGCTTGGGATTGAAGGTAGTGAGTTGGAGGGTGTTATGAGCGCTACGGAATTCCTTGGGGGATTGAGGGGCGATCAGGTATCACAAATTGAAGGTATGGTGAAAGGGAGGATCGTTGCCGTTATCGGTGGGGGGTCCGTGGCTATGGATGCCGCTCAGTGGGCAAAGAAAATAGGGGCAAGGGATGTCTATATCCTTTACCGTCGTTCCTATAAGGAAATGCCCGCTGAGGAAAAGGAAAAAGTCCAAGCTCTCAACGATGGTATCCATTTCCTTATCCTGACGCAACCGGTTAAATATACCGGCAAGGTTGCTCTGGAAGGTGTTGTATGCCGCCGCACGCGACTGGGCACCCCCGACGCCTCCAGCAGGCGGCGACCGGAAGAAATCCCCGGATCAGATTTCGAAATGCCTGTCGACATCGCCATTGAAGCCCTGGCCACCCGTCCGGATCCTACCCTTAAAGAGATAGCATCTGTTACTTGGGAAAACAACCTGATTTCCGCTTCTGAGGAAACACGCCAAACCTCTATTCCCTGGATCTATGCGGGGGGAGATATTATTCGGGGGCCTGCGCTGGTGGTTGAAGCCGTGGCAGACGGGAAAAAGGCAGCCCAGGCCATCATGGAACACTTAGAGGGGAAGGGGGAATAAAACGATGAAAGATCTCAGTATCGATTTTTGCGGCATAAAGTTCATAAACCCGTTTATGCTTTCTTCCTCTCCTGTTTCGAATTGCGCGGAGATGATCGCCAGGGCCTTCGATGCCGGATGGGGTGGCGTAGCTTACAAAACCCTTGGGACTCAGGTTGAGAAGATCATTCATCCATCCCCGAGACTGAATAAGTATAACAACCAGGCATGCCGAATGGTCGGACTCCAGAATGTTGAACAGATATCCGACCGCCCGCTGGAGCATAATCTTAAAGATATAAGCTGGCTCAAGAAACACTACCCCAAGCATCGTGTCGTGGCCAGCATCATGGGGTTTTCAAACAAGGAGTGGGAAATTCTCGCAAAATCAGCGGAAGACGCCGGCGCCGATATGCTGGAACTCAACTTCTCCTGCCCTCATATGGCGATAGAAGGATCCGGCTCCAAGGTCGGTCAGGCCTTTGACCTCGTGGAGATGTTCACGGAAACCGTTAAAAAGGTTACCACCATCCCCGTGATGGCCAAGATGACCCCAAACATTACTGACATGAATGAACCGGCCATGTATGCCAAGAAAGGCGGGGCCGATGCCATCTCAGCTATCAATACACTCGCAGCCGTTACTGAAATCGGCCTGGATGACCTTGTTCCCAAACCCAACGTCTTCGGCAAGGGAGCTATTAGCGGTTACTCTGGGCCATGCGTCAAGCCTATTGCCTTAAGGTTCATGGCGGAGATGGCCATGAATCCCGATTTAGGGCTTCCCATTTCGGGCATCGGTGGCATTGAGACCTGGATTGATGCGCTTGAGTTCCTCCTGCTTGGTGCTTCAACCATCCAGGTCACGACAGGAATCATCCACTACGGATACCGCATTGTGGAAGACATGATTGAGGGTCTCTCCGATTACATGGAGGAGAAGGGATTCAATTCCGTCAGTGACATCGTGGGCAAGGCCCTGCCCAATGTCCACCACACCGACGAATTCGACCTTATGCGTCAGGGGGTTGTGGAGTATGACCTTGACAGATGCATCGGGTGCGGACAGTGTTACATTATCTGCCAGGATGGCGGGGGGCAGGCCCTTTCATGGGATGCCGAGAACCGGCGGCCGGTCATGGACGAAGACCGGTGCCTCAGCTGCATAGCATGCTCGTTCATTTGCCCCGTGGAAGACATGATCCATTACAAGGAGATGCCAAAGGGCTGGGTTCGCCACGACCCGGAACCGATGGAAGATTAGTCAGAAAAGCCGCCCAAAAGGGCGGCTTTTCTGTAGGTAGAAGGTTGAAGAAGATAGGTAGAAGGAAAACAAAAAAGTTCTTTTCAGAATCATTATGTGTGATCCCGGTGAATTATCAGATTTGAATAACCCATGTGCTTGTGCTATTTTTCCGGGCAAACAAAGAAGGAAACTACACTCACAATAGGGATAAAAATCATGGCGCTTTTCAAAATCGCAGAAAATTACCTGGAACCCATCAAGGAAAAAGATTTCACACTCGAAAAAGAGATACAGAAATTAACGGAGGAAAACCTAAATCTTATCTTTTCGCTCGAACTCGTGAAATCTGAGTTTAAAATCAATAACTTCAGGGTAGACACACTCGCATTCGACAAAGAATCTGACGCCTTTATCATCATTGAGTACAAAAGAGACAAGAATTTCAGCGTTATCGATCAAGGATATGCCTATTTATCTCTCATGCTCAACAACAAGGCCGATTTCATCCTTGAATATAACGAATGTAAAAAGGAACCGTTAAAAAGAAACGCCGTCGACTGGTCCCAGTCCAGGGTTCTTTTTGTATCGCCTTCCTTCACGGCCTATCAAAGGGAGGCCATCAATTTTAAGGACTTGCCCATTGAGCTATGGATCATCAAACGATATGAAAACAATACCGTGTCCTATGAACAGGTTCAAGGATTCGGCGCCCAGGAAAGCATTAAAACCCTCTCGAAACAAAAAGAGTCCACGGACAAAGTGGCCAGAGAAATAAGGGTGTTCACTGAACAGGACCATTTGAATAACGTGAATGACGATATAAGGGAATTATACGAAAAACTGAAATCCTCCGTTCTAAATCTTGGCAATATTGAGCTGAAGCCGAAGAAAAAGTACCTGGCGTTCGTGGCGGGGACGAACGTTACGGACATCCACATCCAGAAAAAATCGATAAAAATCTGGATTAACCTGCGCAAGGGGGAGCTTGACGATCCCAGAAACCTCGCCAAAGATGTTTCCGTCATTGGTCACTGGGGAAACGGGGATTATGAGCTGCAAATCCATTCCGATGACGACCTTGAATACATCATGAGCCTAATCAAACAATCCTTGAGAAAAAACAGGAAATGACCGCCCCCGCCGAAGTCCTTGAGCTGGTGGAGCGTTTTCGGCGCAATATCGACGTCTATAAACGCGATGACTACAAGGAAACCCGCGTCCGGGTCGAGTTCATCGACCCCTTCTTTCAAGCTCTGGGATGGGATATTCACAACGAACAGGGCTATGCCGAACAATATAAGGACGTGGTTCACGAAGATGCCATCAAGGTGGGCGGAAAGACCCGCGCCCCCGACTACAGTTTCCGCATTGGCGGTGTCCGTAAATTCTTCCTCGAGGCAAAAAAACCTTCCATCTCCATCAAGAGCGACATTGACCCCGCCTACCAGTTGAGGCGCTACGCCTGGAGCGCCAAGCTCCCCCTGAGCATTCTGACCGATTTCGAAGAATTCGCCGTGTATGACTGCCGGACCAGGCCCAGGCACACGGACAAGGCCAGCGTGGGCCGGATCATGTATCTGACCTTTAAAGAGTACCCGGAGCGATGGGACGAAATCTACAAAATTTTCGCCAAAGAATCCGTGCTCAAAGGCTCCTTTGACCGGTATGTTCAAGGAAGCAAAGGCAAGCGCGGTACGGGAGAAGTGGATAACGAATTTCTAAGGGAGATCGAAACCTGGCGCGAGACGCTGGCCCAGAACATCGCCCTGCGCAATCCCGCCTTATCAGTCGAAGAACTCAACTTCTCGGTCCAGCGCACCATTGACCGCATCATCTTCCTGCGCATCGCCGAGGACCGAGGAATCGAGAGATACGGGCGTCTCATGGCCCTCATAAACGGCGCGAACATTTACAAACGGATGCAACTCCTCTACCGCCAGGCGGACGAGCGTTACAACTCCGGGCTTTTCGATTTCAACGCGGATACCCTCACACCGGCCTTGAAGATTGACGACAAGGTCCTCAAGTGCACCCTTGCGGACCTTTACTATCCCCAGTCTCCCTATGAATTTTCCGTCCTTCCCGCGGAAGTCCTGGGGCAGGTTTATGAACAATTCCTGGGACGGGTCATCCGCTTAACCCCCGGTCACCGGGCCAAGGTGGAAGAAAAGCCGGAGGTCCGTAAGGCGGGCGGCGTCTATTACACCCCCGCCTACATCGTCGATTATATTGTCAAAGAGACAGTGGGGAAATGGACGGAAGGGAAAACCCCCCGCCAGATCAACAGGCTGCGGGTGCTGGACCCGGCTTCTGGATCGGGCAGTTTTCTCCTCGGGGCCTACCAGCACCTCCTGGACTATCACCGCCACTGGTACGAAACGCATGAACCGGAAAAACACGCCCGCCGAAAAGAGCCACCGATTCGGCAGGGCAAGGACGGGAACTGGGTGCTGACCACGCAGGAAAAGAAGCGCATCCTCCTCAACAACATCTACGGCGTGGACATCGACCGCCAGGCGGTGGAGGTCACCAAACTCAGCCTCCTTTTGAAAGTCCTGGAAGGCGAGAATGAGGAGACCCTGGGCCAGCAGCTCAGCTTCTGGCAGAAACGGGCGCTGCCCAACCTGAACGCCAATATCAAATGCGGCAACTCCCTTATCGGTCCCGATTACTTCGATGGCCGGCTCCTGCCCGACGAGGACGAAATCCGCCGGGTCAATCCCTTCAACTGGAAAACAGAATTCCCGGAAATCATGGCAGTCGGGGGATTCGATTGTGTAATCGGGAACCCGCCCTACATCCGCATCCAGACGCTGAAGCAATGGCAGCCTGCCCAAGTTGAATATTTCAAGAAGAAATACAGGGCCTCCGGAAAAGGAAACTATGACATCTATGTCGTCTTCGTGGAACGGGCGCTGGAGCTGCTCAACGGGCGGGGACGCATGGGCTACATCCTGCCCCACAAATTCTTCCAGGCACAGTATGGACGCTCCTTACGGAAACTCATCTCGGAAGGGCAACATCTAACCGAGATCGTCCACTTCGGAGACCAACAAGTCTTCGCGGGCGCGACGACCTATCCTTGCCTCCTTTTCCTGACGCAAAAGCCCTCTTCTTCCTTTCGCTTCATCAAAGCACATAACCTGACCGCCTGGCGCAGCACCCGTGCCGCAGTTGAGGGAGTGATACCTGCGGAAAAGGTCACCGAAGACGAATGGAACTTTGTCGTCGGACCGGGCGCGGACCTCTTCGAACGCCTCAGCCGGATGCCGGTGAAACTGGGGGATGTGGCAGAAAAAATGTTTGTGGGACTACAAACTAGCGCAGATACAATCTTTCTGTTTAAGAAATACCATGAAAATGATGAAATAATGAAAGTTTTATCACAAGAATTAGGGGAATGGGTAGAACTTGAAAAGGCAATCCTTAAACCCGTCATCCGAAGTGGGCATATCAACCGCTACATGGCGACGCCAACCGCCCTTGTTCTGTTTCCCTATGATGTGCAGGATGGTGACGCCCGGCTCTTTACTCCAGACGAAATGCAGAGCCGCTTTCCACTGGCATGGAATTATCTCAAACGAAACAGACACATTCTAGAAAACCGGGAAAAAGGGAAGTTCAAAGACGCCCAATGGCACCGGTTTGGACGGACGCAGAACCTGGGAATGTGGGAACAGCCTAAATTGATGATCCCATACATGATCACACGGCTGGCTGCCTACTATGACCAAAACGACCACTTCTATTTCATCAATGTCACGACTGGCGGGTATGGCGTTACGCTCGATGAAACAATCACAGATTATTTCTATCTCTGCGGCCTACTCAATTCACAGGTGCTCGATTTCTATCTGAAAAACGTTTCAACGAATTTTCAGGGGGGGTATTTAGCCGCTAATAAGCAGTACATCGAACAACTCCCCATTCGCACCATCAATTTCGGCGATCCGAAGGACGTGGCCCGGTATGACCGTTTGGTCGCCCTGGTTCAGCGCATGCTCAACCTGCACAAAAAATTAGAAGCCGCGACCATCCCCGAAGATAAAACCCTCCTTAAGCGCCAGATCGACGCCACCGACCGCCAGATCGACACCCTTGTTTATGAACTCTACGAGCTTACAGATGAGGAAATTGAGATAGTGGAGAATACAAAAAATGAATGACGATCAAAATCTTGGCAAAAATCTAATAGAGACGATGAAATCAAGCGGGCTGGCCGATCTTACAGAGGAACTTGCTGAAATTCCTATTGATTTGTTTTTAAAGAACGAAATCATAAAAGAAATTCCGATTATTAAGGATATTCACGCAATAATTAAAACGGGAATTGGGATAAGGGATTATCTTTTTCTAAAAAAGTTGCTAAAATTTCTATCCTCGTTTAATTCACTATCGGAAGAAGAAAGACATAAGCTCGTTGAAAAACTTGAGAGGGACGAATCTTACGGTCGTAAGGTTGGAGAGCACTTAATAGAAGTTCTTGATAGAATCGAAGGAGATAGGAAACCGGAAATCTTAGGGAAAATTTTTCTTGCATACGCCAAAGAGTTAATTGACGTTATGATGCTAAAGAGATTGGTATTAGCAATAGAACGCCTTCCAATTCATGAGATAGAAAGTGTCCGAAAATATTTTGCTCTTTCTCCAGAAGAAAGACTGGAGTTTGACAAAATTTCCCTCCAAATATTTTCGAACGCTGGGTTAGTTAATGTTATTTCAGGTTATGGAGCGCTTGTCTACGAACCAAACGAAGTCCTTGAAAAATTCGTTGAGCTTAATTTTGATAAATAACGCGTATTAGCGGCTCTTTTCTTTTTTTACGTCTTCCAACTTGACACGGCTACGCGGCCTGGTAGATGAACGGTTTATACTTGGGAGCGGGAATAGGTTTGTTGCTTTTTTTCGCGGCTTCCAGCCAGGCTTTTTTCGCCTCCAAGGCCTCTTTCAACGCCTGTTCCGGGGTTTCCCCAAAGGCGGAACAATGCTTCAAATCGGGGATATCGGCAATGTATCCGCCATCCTCGTCACTGTAAAAGATGTTGATGTGGTAATCCTTCATTCTATTCCTCCCAGGAGAGATTGTATTCCTCGATGATCTTCAGGAGCTGTTTAACCTGACATGGCTTCGCTTGTCCTTTCACGTTTTGGAGATTAATCAGCCGAGGAATCTCAGGATGTCCAAAAATATGGTGGCTGCCCGACGTGCGCAAGAGGCGGAAGCCAAAGGTTTCGGCACAAGCGGATACTTCCCTGAAGGAAACGTTTTTCGAACCTGAAAGCAGTTTTTCGAGGATTTTCCTCTTTCTCATCTTGCTTCGTTTTCCTCAACGATCCTTTCCCCAGTTTTTTCTGTCTAGTTTCTTGGGTCTTGTATTAATTTACCTTCTCCTCCTTTCTCTGTCAAACCCCTGGAGGAGGATCAGTTCTCGAAGATAGCCTTTGAGGAATTGGCAAAGACTCCTCCTTTTGAACTGGGATATCTTGAACGAATGATAGGGTATCCTGTAAAATATAAAGTAAGAATCGGGAAATACAGAATGGGTATCACACTGGATAAATCAAAAAAGTTGATCATCTGTCAACGCATCGCGCACCGCAAAGAGATTTACAGGATCTTTCCATAACTCCTTTCACTCTTAATAGACTTAATAGAGGAGTCACAGCTAAATGGCTGTGACTCCTCACTACTCACTACTCACTACTCACTACTCACTCTTCACTCGTCACACCTCACAGCCTTTTACTCTCTTCCATCCGTGTCTCAAAATAACAGGACTGAGGACTGAGTAAAAAGGACTGAGTGATATTTTAATCTGCGTTTATCTGCGTCCCCTGTGAAATTCGCCTACGTCTGACCGCTACGCGGTATTTCACTGGGCAGGAATTTGTGGCCAAATCCCATCCATCTCCCATTTCATGCAACCCATTTGATTGAAATCTTCCTGCCTGACTGGACACATTCCCGGAGATAAAGGTTGATTAAATTCTGGTAAGGAATCCCCATATCTTCTGACATTTTCTTGAAATAGTCGATGATGTCAACTTCCATCCGTATGGTGACCTGCTTTTTTAATCTTCTTGCATAAGGATTTTTGTGTCCCTTCATCTTTGAAAAATCATATTCTTTTCTCATAATCTCCCCCTATACGCTTCTTTTTCCTTTTTCACTGCCTTTCTTGCCGATATGATCCTGATCTCCATATCATTTCTGACTGTGTAACTTACAACAAGAATTCTGAGTTTATAGCTGAGCCCCAGCATCAAAAATCTGTCTTCGGTTCCCGAACGATCAGGATCGTAGGATCGTAGAATTCAACGGCGTTGTCATCAAAAAATACGGTTTGCGCTTCTTCGAATGAGATCGCATGTTTTTCCTTGTTTCTTTCATTTTTTCGATCATCCCAGGAAAAAACGATCATTTCCATATTTACATTGTAAATATATCATCATGTATTGTCAATACAGACATTAGGTCTTTGAGAGGGTATAGAGGAGAGGGAATTTTCTCATTTCACCTTTCTCCTTTCACTTTTCACTTAATAACGATTTTTATCCATGTGCGAAGCCCGCCTGCCCTGTGAAATGCGTGGCCTATTTCTCTGGGGTGTTTATCCGCGTCCAGAAACAAGTTTGGACTAAGGACTGAGCAAAAAGGACTGAGTGATATTTTAATCTGCGTTTATCTGCGTCCCCTGTGAAATTCGCCTACGTCTGACCGCTACGCGGTATTTCACTGGGCAGGAATTTGTGGCCAAATCCCATCCATCTCCCACTCCATGCAACCCATTTGATTGAAATCTTCCTTCCCGACTGGACACATTCCAGGAGATGAAGGTTGATTAAATTCTGATACTGAATCCCCATGTCTTCTGACATTTTCTTGAAATAGTCGATGATGTCAACTTCCATCCGTATGGTGACCTGCTTTTTTAATCTACTCACATAAGGATTTTTGTCAATTAAAGACCTGACCCTTTTGATTCAGCGGGGAGGGGAAATCCATTGATACTTGGCGTCAAAACAGCATCTTCACAGGCAAAGCGAACAGGTTTTCCCCAAACGGAAGGACCTTGTCACCAAGGTAAAAGACAAGACCACGCGCGAAGTTATCCCGCTGTGCGGCGAATTCAGTTATGGCCTTGAAATCGTGAAAACTGACTGTCTGAGAGAACTTTACCTCGGCCGCGGCAACCTTTCCCTCTCTCTCGACAACAAAGTCTATTTCCTTTCCTGAAACCGTTCGGTAAAAAAACAGCTCTGTCCCCTTCAAACTGTATTTCATCCCTTTGAGGAGTTCCGAGAAAACAAAAGTTTCAAGGAGGAGACCTTTGTAAGGAGACGCCATCAGTGCCTCCGTGTTGTTGACACCTAAAAGAAAGGAAAGCAATCCACTGTCCGTGAAATAGAGCTTGCTGTTTTTAACGACCCGTTTCTTTATGTTTTTCGAGTATGGTTTCAGAAAATAAATCTGATAGACAAGCCTCAAAAGACTCAGATAGTTTTCAAGCGTCTTGATGTCCACAGACACCCCCCTTGAGAGCGCGGTTTTATTAATGAGATTCGCGCTGTATGGGGCAAGGGTGTGGAATGTCCTGAGAAACTTTTCGATGTTTCTCAACGCGCCGATATCCCTGACATCCCTTTCGAGATAAGTCGCGACATAAGAACTGAACCACAGATATCTTCCCCTTTCGTTCTGGATTTGCACAACCTCCGGGTAGCCCCCCATGACAATCGCCTCGAGGATGTCATCATATCCGATATTTCCTGGATGAACGCCTGAAAATGTCCCATCAAAAAGCATGTCCAGGATGTTTTCGTAAGG
>JALTEW010000043.1 GCA_027073795.1 bacterium
GATTCTTGCTGTGGAAGCCTGGGGGGACCTGCCCATCAAAAACTGGCGTCTCGGGAGTTGGGAGGAAGGCGCCAAGAAGACAACCGCTCAGACATGGTTGCCGAAAACCCTGGAGTCCCACCACACATGTTATGGATGTCCCATTCGCTGTTCAAAACTCATCAGACTTGATTCGGGCCCCTACGCCGGGATATACGGGCATTTCCCGGAGTATGAAACGCTGGCGGGGTTTGGCGCCAACTGCCTCAATGATGATGTCGAGGTCATTATGGCGGCCAATGACCTGTGCAACCGGTACGGGTTGGACACCATTTCTACCAGCGCGGCCGTGGCCTTTGCCATGGAACTGTATGAAAAGGGTATAATATCAAAGAACGACACAGGGGGGTTAGAGCTTTCATGGGGAGATGCCAATGCGATCTTGACCCTGACCCATCAAATTGGCGAAAAGGAAGAATTCGGGGCAGTCTTGGGGGAGGGAACGAGAAGTGCAGCGTTGAAAATCGGGAAGAATGCTATCGAATACAGCATCCAGGTCAAGGGGCTTGAGTTTGCCTTTCATGATCCCCGTGCCTTTACCTCCATGGCGGCCAATTATGCGACGGAGAATCGCGGGGCCTGTCATCTGGGGGCGCTCAGCTATTTTCTGGGCAGGGGGATTCAGGTGCCTGACCTGGGATATACAGAGCCTCCCGATGTCCTGTCCAATGAGGGCAAGGGGAAGATTGCCTATGATATGCAAAATTACATGAGCATCTTCAATCCTATGGGGTTGTGCAAATTTCTCTTTCTGGCAAGCGTGGGTCCCACGCAGATCGCCGGTTGGGTCCGGGCGGTGACAGGCTGGGAGGTGGAAAAGGACGACATGATGGCGTTGGGCGAGCGGCTTTTCAATCTCAAGCGGATGTACAATGTCCGCCTGGGAATCAGCCGGAAGGATGATACCCTTCCGCCCCGCCTGCTGGCCCATGCCAGGCCATCCGGCAAGTCCAAGGGGAGTTTGCCCCACATTGGGAAGATGTTGGATGAGTACTATAAACTGAGAGAGTGGTCAGAAGAAGGCATCCCGACCCGTGAAAAGCTGAGAAAACTGGGGTTGGCATGGACGGAAGGTGTTTTGCCCATTGCCGGTCTGGAACCCATTTAAATAAGGGAGGCGTATCATGGATATAAAAATAATCAATGCACATGTTGTCACGGCAACCGATGAGTTTAAGGGTGAAATTGGGATTCAAAAAGGAAAAATAACGGAGATCGGGCGCAAGGTATTAGGAAAGGCGGGCACCGTAATCGATGCCAAAGGTAAGTATGTTTTTCCAGGTGCCATCGATATCCATACTCACCTGGACATGCCGTTTATGGGAGAAACATCAAGTGATGATTTTGAGACGGGGACCATCGCGGCGGCCTATGGCGGGACCACGGCAATCGTCGACTTTGCCATACAGGCCAAGGGGCAGCGCCTGAGGGACGCCTTTGAGACATGGATGAACAAGGCAAAGGATAAGGCTGTGATTGATTACGGTTTTCACGTCGCTATCTGTGACCTCAACGAGGATGTCCTCGCGGAGATTCCGGAGATGGTGAAAGAAGGAGTAATGAGTTTCAAGTGCTTCCTCGCCTATAAGGGAGCCCTGATGATCGACGATGGGGCCTTGTTCAGGATTCTTCAGAAGGCCCACGCCTCTGGGGCACTGGTAATGATTCACGCGGAAAACGGGGACATCATCGATATCCTTGTGTCGGATATGATTAAAAACGGCAAGACGGAACCGAAGTATCACGCCTTGAGCCGTCCCCCTGAGGCAGAAGGAGAGGCAACGGGGCGGGGCATTGCCGTAGCACAGATGGCGGGAGCGCCCATTTACATTGTTCACCTGACCTGTCGAGAGGCTCTGGAAAAAGTCAAGGCATCCCGGGATGCTGGGTTCCCCACCTATGCGGAAACATGCCCGCAATATCTCCTCCTGAGCTACAAGAATTATGAGGAGCCGGATTTCAACGGGGCTAAATATGTCATGTCGCCTCCATTACGTTCTAAGGAAGATCAGGCGGCCCTGTGGAAGGCCCTTCAGATGGGGGATCTTCAGGTGGTCTCCACGGATCATTGTCCCTTTAACTTCAAGGGTCAGAAAGAACTTGGCCGGGACGATTTTTCCAAGATACCTAATGGAGCGCCCGGGATAGAAAATAGGGTTTCCCTGATATTTTCAGAGGGAGTCCTGAAAAAACGGATCACTCTCCATCGTTTCGTGGACATCGTGTCAACCACGCCGGCAAAGCTCTTCGGGATGTTTCCCGAGAAAGGGACCGTTGCCGTTGGGAGTGATGCAGACCTGGTCATATTTGATCCCAGAAAACCCTTTACCATTTCTGTGAAGTCGAATCACCAGAACGTGGATTATACCCCCTATGAAGGGATGCAGGGGAAGGGGGTTGTGGAAACGGTTATTTCAGGTGGCAGGGTTATTATAGACCACGGGAAGCTTCTTGCTAAGCCGGGCACGGGTCGTTATATCAGGCGAAAACCCTTTAAGGGAAGCTATCTGTAAGAGACTCTGTATTAAGGGAGTGGTATAAATCAGGAAAGGGGGTGATAAAAGAGAGATGCTTTTCCCTTTTGGGGAGGGTAAAGGTGATGGCTTCGTAAAAGGTCCGACAATAAAGGCGAATGGCAAAAATTATCAAACATCTTTCACGCAAAGGCGCGAAGGATACAAAAACAGGAAACTTTGTGCCTCTGTAACTTCTTGTGGGAAGGTATTTTTAGCAAAAGGATTTGCACGCCTTGAATTTGAAGTTTTTTACTTTGCTACGTGGTTTTGACTTTTTGCGAATGCATCAAAGGTGAGGAGGGGCTTTTTATCCGCAACTTATAACAAGAGGGGGTAAAGGTATGAGTGAAGAAAACGCAACGGAAGAAAGGGGTTGGATTGTTTACCCGATCGGGAGCCGTCCCAAATGGCCGCTGGCATTTTTGCTTGGGTTCCAGCAGTATCTGACCATGTTTGGGGCCACGGTTCTTATCCCGTTCATCATCGGTGGGGCGATGAAACTGCCGCAGAAAGAGCTGGCCCTTATGATTTCTACAATCTTTTTTACCTCAGGTATCTGTACCTTGATCCAGCAATCACCCATAGGAAACCGCCTGCCCATTATCCAGGGCGGAACCTTTTCTTTTCTTGGACCGACGTTTGCCATCATTGGGATGGTTGGCGCCAAGAAATTAGGGTGGCATGTCCAGATCCAGGAAGTTTCAGGTGCGATTCTGCTCGCCTCGGTGGTTGAAATTGTGCTTGGTTACAGCGGGATTGCCGGTGTTATCAAGCGGGGGATCAGCCCTGTTGTCATTGGTCCAACCATCGCCATGATCGGTTTGGCGCTTTATGGTATCGGCGCACCCTGGATGGCCTCCAACTGGATTATTTCGCTGATTACCCTGATTGCCCTGATTGTCTATTCACAGGTATTTTCGAGGTCTTCAAAGTTGTTTCTTCTGTTTCCTGTCTTACTTGCTATCGCCACGGGGTGGATCTGCGCATTGATAGGAACGCTGACGGGGTGGATTCCACCCTCCAATCCGGCGTATCTGAAAACACAATTGGTTTTCTCAGCGCCGTGGGTCAGTTTTCGCCCCATGATGCCTTTCAAATGGGGCGTGCCGGATTTCGGCAGTACAACCCTTTGGGCCGGTGCAGTGGGCATGCTGGCCGGGTACCTGGCATCCATGATTGAATCCATCGGTGATTATTATGCCTGTGCGCGTATCTCCGAGGCACCGGTGCCTACAGAGAAGATGATTTCCAGGGGGCTAGGCGCTGAGGGATTGGGATGTCTGATCGCCGGGATTTTGCAGACCTGTAACGGGACGACCTCCTACTCCGAGAATATTGGTTCTATTGGATTAACCCGT
>JALTEW010000044.1 GCA_027073795.1 bacterium
ACGCGGCTTCGAATATATCGTGAAACCGCCTAAAATTTGTCCGCATATTTTCCAAGCACCGGGACAACCCACCTTTCACCTTTCAGGGCTTTGACGATGCAGAAAATATGCAAAACAAGGATCCCCAGCCAGATGAACAGTCCAAGAAAGGCAAAAATAATATTGAGAATCGGGATGAATCCGATAATCATTAGCACAATCCAGAGGACTATCTCAAACGCTATTAGGACAAGCCCCTGTTTCGCATGCCAGCGGACATAGTCATTGTCCTTGGCTACGAAAAAGGGGATCAGGGCCAGAATTCCAAGATAGGCCAGGATCAGAAAAATAACATCCTCGGATTCCCTTTTCTTTTCCGGCGAACCCCCGCCACCTTCCTGATTAGGTATTTCAGTCTTAACCGGCTCCTTCATGGAAAAATCTGCATCTGCCATATTGTTCCCCCCCTCTTTTTTCAACTTTCTACCATGGAATTAACTTGAGTGTCAAACAGCTATCATTAAACGCTATGTTTTTTTTAAATTCACGGTATAATAGCTTCATGGAAATATCGGGAAAACCCCTGAAAGGGTATGGCCTGATCCTGCTGGCGAACGTCACCCTCTCCATTGTTTTCCTCATCGCGAAAGATGTTCAGCCCCGAATGGGCCTTTACCCCTTTCTCTTCTACTGGTTCATGTGCGCCAGCGCTTACTTTCTTGTCGCCATGCTGACTGGAAAGGGATTGAAGACCTTCGGGATCCCCAGACGATGGGTTCCCCTAACAATCCTGATGGGGGTCTTCGAGGTAACGGCCACCTTTCTTTTCTTCTACACCATTCGGCTCATGAACCCGGCCGTAGCCTCGTTTTACGGAAACATCTCCATTGTCATAACGGTTATGCTCGGTATTATCTTCCTCAAGGAGCACTTTACGGTCCTGGAAGCCATTGGCGGCGTTATTCTCATCGTAGGCGTTGTCCTGATGACCTACAAATCCGGGAAAACGGTCTTTATCGGGTTTCTCCTGATCCTACTTCTGTCACTTCTCTTTTCCATCAATACCATCCTCATCAAGGTGAGCTTGAAGGACGTTCATCCCATCACCTTTTCGGCTTACCGCGCCTTCCTTCTTTTTCTCACCACCGCCGTGATTGTCCTGTTTCAATCCAGTGCCTCTTTACCTACTACTCTATCCACCTTTTTTGAAATCGCCATCGGGGCCTTTCTGGGCCCATTCGCCGGCGTCTTGCTCCTCTTTACCGGACTCCAATATCTGGAGGCCTCCAAGGCATCGTTGGTACGTGCTACCAATCCCCTGATGGTTTTGATTGGCTCCTACCTGTGGCTGCGTCAGGTGCCAACACCAGCCCAGTTTGTAGGAGGGTTTATCACCCTTGTGGGGATCGAACTGCTCCTCTGGGGGAAGTTTAAGCTTGAACGGGAAAAATGAGCGGAGTAGAATAAAGCGGAGGAGAGGTGCCCACGGTGTTTCCGCGGTCGTGAAGGCATCCCAATATTAAACACAGGTTGTAACGGGGAGATGATGGCTTCTTCTGATGTCAAGAGTGAGATCGAAGACTTGAGAGAGGCAATCCGGTACCACAACTACCGGTATTACGTGCTGGATGATCCCGAGATTCCCGATGCCGAATATGATCGGATGATGAGACGGCTCCTGGAATTGGAATCCCTTTATCCTGAGCTCGTCACCCCGGATTCTCCCTCCCAGCGGGTCGGTGCCCCGCCGCTGGAGGCCTTTGAAACTGTTCCCCATGACCTGCCCATGTTGAGCCTTGCCAATGGTTTCGATGATGGTGAAATTCGTGAGTTCGATAAACGGATTAAGCGCATGCTCAAGACCGACGAGAAAATCGAATATGTGGGGGAACCTAAGATGGATGGGTTAGCTATCGAGGTCCGGTATGAGGGCGGGATTCTTGTGAGGGGCGCGACCCGTGGGGACGGTTTTACGGGAGAGGACGTAACCGCCAATATCAAAACCATTCGGGCCATCCCCTTGAAGCTCCGGGCCCCTCATTCCCCCATCCCCACCAGATTCGATGCCCGGGGAGAGATCTTTATGCCCCTTGAAGGGTTTAGGGCATTGAACCAGCAGCGAAAAAAGGAGGGGCTACCGCCTTTCGCCAACCCGAGGAACGCCGCAGCCGGTTCCCTGCGCCAGTTGGATTCACGCATAACGGCCGCGCGGCCACTGGACATCTATTTTTATGGGGTTGGGGTTGTGGAAGGAATCACCTTTACCACCCATTGGGAGATTCTGAAGTCCCTGCCCGAATTCGGCCTGAAGACGAATCCCCATGCACGGGTCTGCCATGGCGTCGAGGAAATCATTACCTACTTCCATGACCTCCTGAAAGTCCGGGACGACTTCCCTTACGAGATGGACGGCGTGGTTATCAAGGTTAACGATTTAGGCCTGCAGCGCCGGCTCGGCGAGGTATCCCGAAGCCCCCGTTGGGCCATCGCCTACAAATTCCCGGCCAGCCAGGAGATGACACAAATTGAAGATATTACCGTCCAGGTAGGACGAACGGGGGTTTTAACCCCTGTGGCCATTATGAAACCCGTGGAGGTCGAGGGCGCCACGGTCAGTCGGGCCACGTTGCACAACCAGGATGAAATCGAGCGAAAGGATATCCGCGTCGGTGATTGGGTGATTGTTCAACGGGCCGGCGGGGTGATTCCGGAGGTCGTTCGGGTCATTCGTAGCAAACGCCCTCCCCATGCCCAACCCTTTATTTTTCCGAAAGAATGCCCCGTGTGCGGATCCACGGTGGTTCGCCTCCCGGGGGAGGCGTCTCACCGTTGTATGGGTATCTCCTGCCCGGCTCAGCTCAAAGGGAAGATCCGCCATTTCGCCTCCAAGCGAGCCATGAACATTGACGGACTGGGGCAAAAGCTGGTGGACCAACTCATTAATAGGGGACTTGTGAAAAATTTTGCCGATATTTACCGTCTAACCTTAGAAGAGATTGCCAACCTGGAGCGGATGGGAGAAAAATCTGCGCAAAACCTTCTAAATGAGATTGAAGAAAGCAAGGCAACAACCCTACCCCGTTTTCTCTACGCCCTCGGGATCCCCCTGGTGGGGGAACATCTCGCCCAGGTGTTAGCCGAACACTACGGAAATCTTGACGCCTTAATGTCGGCAGACGAGGAATCACTCATGGGAATCGATGAAATCGGGCCACAGGTCACACAGAGCCTCCGGACTTTCTTCTCCGCCCCCGACAACCAGAAGGTTATTCAGCACCTGCTCGATGCCGGGGTTCATTACGAGAAAACTACGAAAAACAGGCTTCCCCTGTCTAGCGAGGTCTTTGTCTTTACTGGTACCCTCCCGAATATGACAAGGGACGAGGCAAAAAAAATCGTGGAGGGCCTCGGGGGAACCACGGCTAACCAGGTTTCGCGTAAGATAACCTGTGTGGTGGCGGGGGAAAAAGCGGGCTCAAAACTGCAAAAAGCCCGCGAGCTGGGCATCAGGATTTTGACTCCCGAGGCATTTCAGGCTATACTTCGCAAGTACTCAAACCCTAAATAAAGAGGATGACGTGACCTTTAAATCCATCGGTATTACTGGGAAACCCCACAAAGAAGATGTCAGAAAGACAGCTCTTGATCTGATGAAATGGCTGAAAGTCAGGAAAATCAAGGCCATCCTGGAGGACCACCTCGGAGAAGGTATCCCCTCCTCTCTTCCCTCCCGCGACGAACTTCCCCAACATACCGACATGATTATTGTCCTGGGGGGAGATGGAACCCTGCTGAGCGTTGCCCGCGCCGTGGGTAATGAGCGGGTCCCTATCCTGGGAATCAATATGGGCGGCCTGGGGTTTCTCACGGACATCACCCTCTCTGAGATGTTTCCCCTCTTGGAGGAAATTCTAAAAGGCAACTATACCATCCGGGAGCGGATGCTTCTTAAAACCACTATCAGACGTAAAAATGGCGTTCAAAAAACCTTTCAAGCCCTCAACGATGTGGTCATCAATAAAGGCGCCCTGGCCCGCATTATCGACATCAAGGCAGCCATCAGCGGGGAATACCTCACCACCTACCGTTCCGATGGCTTAATTGTTTCAACCCCCGTGGGCTCTACAGGGTATTCCCTTTCCGCGGGAGGCCCTATCGTTTGTCCCGGGGTCAACAGCATCATTATCACCCCCATCTGCCCCCATACCCTGACCAACCGTCCCATTCTTATCAAGGAAGACGATACGGTTACTTTGACGCTGCTTTCAAAGGAACACGAAGTCATCGTCACGTTGGACGGACAGGTTGGGCATCCCATCGGATATGAAGACACGGTGGATATCGCCAAGTCCGAAAACGCCATCGCCATGATCGTCCCGCCGGGCAAGAGCTACTACGAAATTCTCCGGACGAAGCTCAAGTGGGGAGAGCGATAGGGAATGCTTGCCTTTCTAAGGGTCAAAAACCTCGCCCTCATTTCAGACGTCGAATTGGAGCTCTCTCCCGGGTTGACCGTCCTGACCGGAGAAACGGGGGCGGGCAAGTCGTTGCTCACCCAGGCTATTTCCTTGCTCGCGGGGAAACGGCAAAGTGAGGCCCTTTTGCGCCGTGGGGAAAAGCGCGCAGTGGTCGAGGGAATCTTTACGCTGGACCCACCCCTGAGACAAGCCCTCATCAGCTCCGGACTTCCCGTGGACGAGGAAACCCTTCACGTCAAACGCGTCATCCAGAGAAGCGGGCCGAACCGTACACAGATAAACGATGAAACCGTTACCCTGAACGCCCTTCGCGCACTCCTTGGCGAGAGGCTTCAAATCTCCGGCCAACACGAACATACCACCCTCAAGGACCCAGAGATTCAGCTCTGGATGCTTGACGCCTTCGGTGGCCTCTTAGAGGATCGTGCGAGATTCAGTGGAACCTTTCGCCGCTATCGTCAGCTTTCCAGCCAGCTTTCGGTACTGAAACGCCGCCGCGATGAGGAGAAAAAGGACCGGGAGCTTCAGGCCTTTCAGCTCCAGGAGATCAAAACTGCCGGGCTTTCCCAAGAGGAATTCACACAACTGTCCGAGGAAAAGTCGGTGATGAACCACGCTGAATCACTGTTGAAGAATCTCCAGGGAGCCCTCGATGTCCTCTATGAACGGGAGCCTTCCGCCCTTTCACAGGTACAGACGGCCATACAGTATGTTAAGGAAATGACCGCTTTCGACTCCCACGTGGAAGAACCGCTGAAGAATCTGAATGAGGCGGAAATTTTCATCGATGAGGCCATTGGTGCCCTTCAGCGTCATGGGGCCAGAATCGAGTTTGATCCCCGCCGCCTGGAGGACGTGGAACAGCGCCTCTCGATTTATGCAACCCTCTTCAAGAAGTATGGCGGTTCCATGGAGGCCGTGCTGAAGACGCAGGAACGTCTCCAGGAAGCTCTTTCCGCATCTGAAAACCTGGAGGAAACCCTTGCATCTTTCCAGAGAGAGCAGGAAGAAACCTGGAGGGCCCTGGTTGACGCGGGTCGGGTCCTCTCGCAGAGGAGAAGAAGAGTCGCCGGGGTTTTCTCTGAAAGCCTGACAGATTCCCTGAAAGAACTGGGCATGCCCATGACCACTTTCAAAGTCGCTTTCACGCCTTCCGTGTTTCCCTCTTCTCCTAAAGAGGATGATGTAGGCGATACGGGATTCGATGCCATCTCCTTCCTGTTTAGCGCCAACCGGGGGGAACCTCCCCTACCCATCAGGGATATTGCCTCGGGAGGTGAACTGTCCCGCATTCTTCTGGCCGTCAAGGCCCTGATAACGGGGGAGATGGACACACAAACCATTGTCTTTGACGAGGTCGACGCCGGTATCGGAGGTCGAGTTGCCGATATCGTGGGCCGAAGAATCACCGAAATCTCGAAACACGCCCAAGTATTGTGTATTACCCATCTCCCGCAAATCGCCGTGTACGGCGATCACCACCTACTCATCACAAAGAACGAAACGGGCGGCCGAACCCGGATAGGGATACAACCTCTTATGGGGGAGGAACGTATCTCTGAGCTGGCCCGGATGTTAGGGGGAGAAACCATCACACCAACTACCCTACGGCATGCCAGGGAGCTTTATCAGGCAGCACAGTCCCTGAAAGGAAACAAGTCATGATTAGAAAAGCCGTTATCACCGACATTATCAGGATTCAGTCCCTTGTCAACACCTACGCCGAAAAGGGAGAAATGCTTCCCCGCGCGCTTCACGACCTGTACGACAACCTGAGGGATTTCTTCGTCTTTGAGGAAGATGGGAAAATACTGGGGGTTTGCGCCCTCCACATCAGTTGGGAAGACCTTGCCGAGATCCGCTCCCTCGCTGTGGAATCAGGTTCGAGTGGCAGGGGCATCGGGAGCCATCTTATCCAGGCCTGCCTTGAAGATGCCAAGGATCTGAAGGTCAAACGTGTCTTCGCCCTAACGTATATCCCTCCCTACTTTGAACGTTTCGGGTTTCACCAGATCGATAAGGCCACCCTGCCGCACAAGATATGGCACGACTGCCTTTACTGCGTCAAGTTCCCCAACTGCGACGAGCAGGCAGTTATCATCGAGGTAGCGTGAATTTACCTTCGCCCTTCGAGGCTACAGTGGTACAGAAAAATTATTAAGTTTTAGGCGGTTAAGGGGCTTCTTTGCGCAGGGCGCCTGGCGTATAGCGTTTATCTTCCGTTTCACGACTTACGCCTAACGTCTTCAACCTATTGCCTTATGCAATTGAGCTTTTTACGAAACCGTCAACGGGTATATCTTGAAACCGTGTCAAGAATCGTTTGTATCGTAAGAGGTTTGCTGATAACCTCTGAAACCCTCGCGCTTGCCATATCTTCTTCAGAAATTTCCAGGCCCCACCCCGTCATGAGTACGATGGGAATATCCTCAGAGACCTCTCTCACCCTTCTCACAAATTCCCATCCGTTCATCTTCGGCATGCCAAGGTCCGTAAAGATGAGGGCAAACCGCTCAGGATTTTCTGAAAAGGTGGCAAGCGCCTCCTCCCCAGAGTTGGCCGTTACCACGTCAATCTCTTTCGATTCAAAGAGATCCTCAAAGATTTCAGTCAGGGCAGGTTCGTCATCTACAATCAGGAGTGCCCCATTTTTCTTGACGCCGGCCTCCCTCCCTGGCAAGGGCCTTGGCTCTTGCCCCTCACCAATCTTCTGCTTTGTTCCCAATGGAATTTCCAGGATGACGCGTGTCCCTTCTCCTTCTTTGCTTTTGATATCAATAGTTCCACCAAGCCTGGACACCGCCTCTGAAACGATGGAAAGCCCCAGGCCCGTTCCCTTTGCCCCCTTTGTGGTATAAAAAGGCTCAAGGGCGTGTTTCAGAACCTCTGGGGGCATGCCTTCTCCAGTATCCTCAAAGATAACCCTGACTCTCCCTTGCCCGTTCTGGGATTTCACGGGCTGCGTTTCAATGCGCAGGGTCCCCCCCCTGGGCATGGCATCCACGGCGTTGAGGATAAGATTCATGAAAACCTCATGAAGTTCCGAGGGAAATGGATGGTTTTCATCATTCAATTCCTTTTCTATCTGAATAGTCGCTCCCCTCTTTTGCGCCTGGTCTTTCCAGGAATAACGGGTAATCCCTATCGCATCCTCAATGATGCGGTGAAGGGGAAGAGGCTTTGAAGTCGATCGATCCCGGCGAACGCGGGTAACCTCCTGAATCCTTCTGATAGCATTAGTCCCCTGCTCTACGGCCTGTTCTACAAGCCGGGCACAGGAGACAACCATCTCCACATCCTGGGGATGCTGTTTGAGAAGCTGGATCCGCCCCAGAATGGCAGAGAGGATATTATTGAAATCATGGGCAACCCCCGTTGCCAACTGCCCCATTGACTTGAGCCGTTCCGTATGGACTATCTCTGCCTCCATCTTTTTCTTCTCTGTGACGTCAAACAGGATCGCAAGAATAGCCGGCTCATCCCTGAAGATGGTACGTTGAAAGCTACACTCCACGACCCGTACCTCGCCATCCCTGTTGATAACCAGGCTTTCATACCGACTGGGGACTTTCTCACCTGATATGCGCAGCAAGGCATTCCGACGACGTCTTTCACGCTCTCCTTCCGGTATCGTGTCCCACACATTTGCCTGGAGCATCTCCTCTCGGGACTTGAACCCGAAAAACGTCATTCCCGCCTTGTTCATAACTTTAAACCTATTATCCTGATGGATATAGATGATGGCGAGAGAAGTCTCAAAGATGCTTCGATAGAGGGCCTCGGACTCCCTCAGGGCACGGGTTCGCTCCTGTACGAGATCTTCCAGGTGTCGGGTATAGGTCTGAATCTCCTTCTCCATTTCCATCTGACGGGTAATATCCCTGAACATCACCCGCACACTCTGTACCCTGCCCTTCTCGTCCCGCACTGGAGAGGCAAAGATTTCCACATCGATGACCCTTCCCGAACGATGCACCATGTGAGACCGATAGCCCTCCGCCACTCGCTCGCCCTTCATACGCTGGCGGCTTGTAACATCTATCTCACTCCTTTCCTTGTCCCACGCGAAGAAAAGCCGGTCTTTTCCGATGAGGTCTTCGGGTTCGTAGCCAAGGAGTTCACATGCCCTGTGATTGACATAATCGATCTTTCCTGAAGATGCATCGAAGGTAAAGGTTCCCACCAACAGGTTGTCCAGCAGGTCCCGGTATTTCCGATTGAGTGAATCCAGTTTTTTCTCTGACCGCTGGAAGGAAACCAGCAGGAAAACAGCTGTGAGCACCATGATGGCAATGGCGACGAATGCAATACCCCGTATCTGCCAGAGCCATAAGTGTGTCTCCGACTCAATCCGATGCAGGGGAAAGGCACGGATAACACACCAATCGTTCTGAAACCCGACAGGCAATTTCGCCCAACTCACAAGAAAGGATTCACCTCTCCTGCTCTCCCTTCCGCAATTCAAGATGCCGGAATAAGAGGACCTCGAAGCCTTTGTCTTTCTGGAAAACTTTTTTATACACGGCAGGATCTTTTGCGAACCCGCATTCGCGTACAGAAGGTTTCCCTTTCCATCCATGACAACCCAAAAACCTACATGTTCCCCCCTGGAAGGTGGGAAAAAGTGTCGTCCTATCGCGTCAACACGCATGATGGCCAGGAGGGAACCAAAGTACGTTTCATTTCTGTAAACGGGAGTGGCAATAAGCAACATCTCTACTTTGGCCAGCTTTCCGGTCTGAGGATTAAATTCCGTGATACACAGGGGAGAAAGAAGCGGGGTTCTCATCTTTCGCGCCTTTTCAAGGAGTGTCCCGTATCGTTCCGGATGGGAGATATCCTGCAACAGGCTCACCCCTTCCAGGGAACGGCTTTCCGGAACCCCCCAGGCTACCACTCCCCTGCGGTTCAGAAAGTGAATGGAATCAAATCCTGGATACTGTTTGAGCACCTTTTCAATGTTTTCAACGATATCTCCCTTGAACGCCTCCGGGGAAATGGCCCAGAATGGGTTCATCCACAAGGCGATGGTCCCGATGACCTTTCGGCGTTCCTTGAGAAATTCTGAAATCAGAAAGGTGGAATGCGTTGTTTTAAGGATAGCCTCATTCCTCGCGGTTTTTATCATGAACTCCCGGTTCCTCTGGACTACAGAGTTTGAGACCCAGAGGATCAGAGCTGACAATCCAACCGCAACAAGGACGATTACAAGGGAACGTTTCATGTTACCGGCCGAACAAGGTGGCGGAATGAAGAATCCCCAACGGGACCTTCAATCCAAGGGTTCTTATCCGCTTCATGTTTAAGGCAATGGTTCCCTCCGGGGGATGATCGATGGGGATATTGCCCGGAGACACCCCCTGAAAAATCCTGGCAACCTTCTTTCCTGCATAAAACCCCTGGTGATAACCCGTTAAAACGATTCCCCCCATTAATCCCTTTTTGACGTAACGGCTAACAACAGAGACCTCGGGCACCCGGTTATGTGCCACCGTCCAGGCGATGACATCATCCGAAGAGATGTCTATATTCCCCTGGCCTTTTAATCCTTCACAAGTCGAGATGATTAGAAGGTCAAGCTTCCCCTGGGCGTCCCGGATAATTTCCTGCCAACCAGGGAAGGAATAGGCAAACTTGAAAAAGACAATGGGGAGATGTTGCTTTCTGGCAATTTTCATGAAATCCGCAACCATGGTATGGGAGGTCTCGCTTGAATCGCTCACCAGCCCGATACGTCTAACAGGTTTCCCAAGCAGGCCGGAAAAGAGCTGGATGGACTGGAGAAAATAATGATGTTCCAGGACCCCCGTGACATTTCTCCCTGGATGCTCCCGACTTCCCTTGACAAAGCCGTACTCTTCGGGCTCCCGATTGACTCCCAGGAAGACCATGGGCAGCGAGGTGCCCAAGAAATGGGTTAAGACATAGTGGCAGGCGTTGTCATCAAACCCAACAAGGATATCCGGGTGAAAATAGGAGATTTGCTGAATGGCCTCCTGGGAAACCTTGAGGATCCACGAGGCCTCCGGGTGGCGCTTGGTATCCATGTAAAAGGAGTGATAGGTACACCGATACTCCTTCAGGGCGTTCCGGAGTCCCCTTTCCGCGTTCATATGCCAGAAGTAGCTTTTGTGGTAGCTGAACAGGAGAAAAACCTTTTTAGGAGTTGCCCTGGCGATTCCTGCCCAGAAAATCCCCAAAAAAACCAGGGAGCATGTAGCCATTCTCAGTTTTTCCATGTCATAATATCCTGCTTTGTCAAGATCTTAAAATTCACAACGCTCACCTTTATAACAGGTTCAAGCCCTTTGTCAAAAATTACCCTTTTTGATTTTATCGGAACCGGTGAGGAAAACCTTAAGGAGAGAAGAACTGTCAAAGAATAGCGAGGGATTCGTTCTTGATATCTCCAATCAGCATGTGGCCGGGGGTATGAGTGATAACCAGGTCGGGTCTTGCCTCTTCAAGGACGGCCTGGGGCGTTACCCCGCAGGCCCAGAAGATGGGAACTTCCCCCTCACGAATGGTGACTGCATCCCCATAATCCGGGCGGGTAAGATCCACGATCCCGATGGATCCAGGGCTTCCGATATGGACCGGGGCGCCATGGACCATCGCATATCGGGTGGTAATCTGGATGGCCCGTATCACGAGTTCCTCTGGGATAGGGCGCATGGTAACCACAAGGCGGCCCTTGAAGATCCCCGCCGAATTGACCGGAATGGTCGTTTTAAACATGGGGACATTTCGTCCTTCCTCAATATGACGAACCGGGATATCGTTCTTTAACAGGGCCTCTTCGAAGGAAAAGCTACATCCCAGTAGGAAGGTAACGAAATTGTTCTCCCACAGATCCCCGATGGAACTGACGCTGTCTTCCAGAATCCCATTTCGATAGATATTGTAACGGGGGATATCGGTACGTACATCCGCGCCATCCGACACGAAATGGGTCAGGTAAACGCCGGGTTCCAGAACCTCCAGAATGGGGCAGGGCTTGGGATTACGCTGGCAAAACAACAAAAAGTCAAAGGCGTAAGGCTTTCTCAAAATCACGAGATTTGCCTGGACATACCCAGGGGCAAGACCCGCTGTAGGGCGATTGAAGGCCCCCTCCCGTATTTTTGCCCTGATTTCTACCGGGTGTGCCTCAGACGCAATCTTCATCGGTTTCCTTTACATCCCCAGAAACGCCTTTTGCACTTCCGGGGACTCCAGCAAGTCATGTGCCTTTCCCTTTGTCACGACCCGTCCCGTCTGAATCACATATCCCACGTCCGATATCTCAAGGGTCTCCCTAACGTTTTGTTCCACCAGAAGAATGGTCATTTTTTCCCCTTTCAGCCGCTTAACCGTATCCAGCACCTCGTCCACCAAAACGGGCGCTAACCCAAGTGAGGGTTCATCCAGCATCAGGATTTTCGGATTAGACATGAGCCCCCTTCCAATAGCAACCATCTGCTGTTCCCCTCCGGAGAGGGTATTGGCCAACTGGGTCCTCCGCTCCTTCAAGCGGGGAAAGAGATTGTAGACATAAGCAAGGTTTTCCTGCTTTTTGGCATCGTCACCGATAATGTAAGCTCCAATAAGTAGATTCTCCTCCACTGTCATGGGGCCGAACAGCATCTTTTCTTCCGGGACATACGTGATGCCCAGTCTGACGATTGCCTCGGTTGGCAGCGTCCTGATGTCTGTTCCCTCAAAGAGGAGTTTCCCTTGATAGGCCCGCTGGGCGCCCATGATTGCCCTCAGGATGGTCGATTTTCCGGCGCCGTTGGACCCTACGATACAGACCGTTTCTCCCTCATTGACCTCGAAGGAAACACCCTGGATGACAGGTAGTCCGGAATATCGAACCCATAAATCCTCGATTTGCAAGATGGGAGGCATTCTGACTTCCTTAAACTCCCTTTTGTTGTTGTGCAACATAACGCTCGCCCAGATAGGCCTTAATA
>JALTEW010000045.1 GCA_027073795.1 bacterium
TGACCTCGTCCAAACCGCCGTTGGGTTTTTGGACAGCCGTGTACATGTTACACAGCAGGTCGGCATTGCCCAGCGCCTGGCCGTACCAGGCCTTCCCGGACAAGGCCAGGTTTCCGGCCTTCTTGCCGCGGTCCTTGGAGGAGATGATCGGCACATAGTAGTCTAATTCCACGCCGTAGACATCGTAGTCGTCGCCACTTCTCACCTTGACGCCGTTCTTATAGATGTCATCGGGCTCGGCCATGTTGCCGTAGATCCCCTGCAGCCACAACCCCAGGGGCTTGCCGCCGGCATAGCCGAGGGCCTTGCTGACCAGGGAGAGCTCCACGCTCGTGTAGGGGAAGCCGAGATTTTCAGTGTTGAAGTCTCCGGAATCATCATATGTCATGATCATCAACTCGGCGCCGAAGGTGTTCTCGCCGCTGGGGAACTTCTGGGCGATATCGACCCTCACGGCTCGGCGGAACCCATCACCGACAATGGAACCGAAGTTTTCGACCATCGGGGCATGACGGGTCCCGAACATGGCCCAGCCCTTGCCCATCGTGATCTTCGTGTTGCCCTTAATCAGATAAATCTCGCCGATCCGCATCCGGGGGACCTCGCTATGATGGTTATGGCCGCCACCATACAGGTCAAATTCCATCCGGCCGGCGGTCTTCCACCCGTTGAAGGAATCGCCGTACATTTTGAAGCCGAACCGGGTCTGGCGAACGTTGAAGTTGATTCGATCGTTCTCGCCCGCGGTGGTGTTATCATGAGGAACGCGTCTGGGATCATAGAATCCACCCACGACGGACGCATTCTTGTCCTCGTAGTTCATCCGGAACTTGACGTATCCGTAGAAGACGAACTTTTTGGCGGCCCCCGTGGTTACCACCGGCTGGCTCACCGCCTGCGCCGTGCTGGGCAGGGTCACAAACGCCATGCCAAAGACGAACGCCACTGCCGCGACCAGTAAAATAAACTTTTTCATCGATTACTCCTTTTGTTTTTGGTTATCCCTGTTTCTCTTGTATCCTTCACCTTACCCAAAAACTGCCAAAAACCTCCTTTTTCACCTCCTTTTCCCGTTTTGAAGGGAACCCTGTCCCCTTTGAAACGCACTATAATCCCCGTCTTTTCATTTGTCAAGAGAAAAATTAGAATTTTTTAATGAAAATTGGTTCATGCTTTAAAGAGCATGAACCAAGGTCGGCCGTTGGTAGAGTTCTCATCGTGAGTCGTAATGAGTAAACCCTTTAAACACCTCACGAGTCACGATTTACGGCTTTTCCTGGCGCCTGCGCGAAAACATGTTTTTACCGTGCCCTCAAATCAACACAATCCGCTGAATCGTGTGAACCACTTCCTCAGGATCGTCGATGACCTGCATGATATCCAGGTCTGAGGAGGAAACGGTCCCTTGGGGTATCATTCCATCTTTTATCCAGTCGATCAGGCCCTTCCAGTAGTCGCTTCCCACGAGGATGACGGGAAAGGGACGGATTTTCTTAGTCTGAATAAGGGTTACAGCTTCGAACATTTCATCCAGCGTCCCAAACCCTCCCGGCATAATAATATAGGCCACGGAATATTTAATCAGCATGACCTTGCGAACAAAGAAATACTGGAAGCTCAGCCTGACGTTCGCGTACTCGTTGGGTTGTTGTTCGAAAGGCAGCTCGATGTTCAGGCCGATGGAGTGGGTACCCCCTTCAACAGCCCCCTTGTTGGCAGCCTCCATAATGCCGGGCCCCCCGCCTGTGATGATATTGTACCCCTTTTTAGCAAGGAGGCGGGCGATGGCTTCCGCCTTTGAATAAATCGGGTCGGTTCGCTTCATCCGCGCGGAGCCGAAGATGGCGATGGCGGGAAAGTAGTCACCTAATTTTTCAAACCCATCCACAAACTCCGCCATAATCTTGAACAGCCGCCACGATTCCTTGATGGATATGTCGTCAATGATATACTGTTTTTCATCCGGCATTGGAATTTCTCCCTTCTTGCAAACTCACAAGCTCTACAAATTTGGGATAAATAAGCTTTAATCCCACTCCCTCGAAGTGGATCAGGAGCTTGGGATTCTGGTTTTTGACCTCTTTGACGCGGATGGTTCCTTTTCCGAAGGTGGGATGGAGAACCTGCTGCCCCACGCTGAATTCACCCGCGTTCAGGGCCGTTTCCTGTTTCTTAGAGGGAACGGAAGAAACAGGGCGTTTCTTATGGGGTGGGGCGGGCGGTTGTACGCCGGCGAGGGTGAGGGTTTCCTCTGGCAGTTCCATGATAAATCGTGACGGGGTTCTCAAGGCCATCCGTCCGAATTGGTATCGCTCGTCGCAAAAACTCAGAAAGAGGCGTTGCCGACTCCGCGTGATGCCCACGTAAAAGAGGCGGCGTTCTTCATCCACCTTTCCCTTGTCCAAGAGGCTCCGTTCATGGGGAAACAGCCCTTCTTCGAGGCCGGTAATGAAAACGACGGGGAATTCCAGCCCCTTGGCACTGTGCAGGGTCATCAGGGTAACCCTGCCGGCCGATTCGTTCAGGGTGTCCGTATCGGTCATGAGGGTTACATGGTCCAGGAAATCCTTTAGGGAGGGGGCCTCTGCCTCCTGCTCGTAGCTTTCCACGGCGGCAATCAGCTCTTCCACGTTTTCGACGATTGACTGGGCACGGGGGTCGCTGCTGTCCCGATAGGGTTCGAGATATCCCGATTCCGTGACGATTTTTTGAAGGAGTGTGGAGGGACTTTCCCTGCTAACCTCGGATTTTATTTCCATCAGCCACATATAAAAGGGGCGCACCTTCTTCTTCATCCGGAAGGCGGGTTCTTCGCATATCTTCCCCAAGGCACTTAGATAGGAAAGGCCATGGGTTAAGGCATAGGTCTTGACCTGCTCTAGGGTGGTTTTCCCGATCCCCCGAGACGGCGCACCGATGGCCCGGCGCACGGAGAGTTCATCCCACGGGTTGATGAGGCACCGGAGATAGGAAAGGAGGTCCTTGATCTCCTTTCGGTCATAAAACCGGAACCCCCCGAAGATCTGGTAAGGGATACCCAGATGGATGAGCCGTTCCTCAAGGGTACGGGACTGGGCGTTGGTCCGGTAGAAAACAGCAAAATCCTGCCAGCGGCGGCCCTCCCCGTTGAGGGACTGGATGGTTCCGACAACCCACCGTGCCTCATCATCCTCGTCCTCCGCCTCATAAAGGACTACCGGGTCCCCGGCGGCATTTTTCGTCCAGAGGGATTTTTCGGTTCGTGAGCTGTTGTGCCTGATAAGATGCGAGGCGCATTGAAGGATGGTTTTCGTGGAACGGTAGTTCTGCTCCAGCTTGATAACCGTCGCTTCCGGGAAATCCTCGTGGAAAAGGCGGATGTTTTCCCTGTTGGCTCCCCGCCATGAATAGATAGACTGGTCATCGTCTCCCACCACGCAGAGGTTGCGGTGTTCCAGCGTAAGCTGCCGAACGATCTGGTACTGGATGAAGTTCGTGTCCTGATATTCATCAACCATAACGTAACGAAAGGCCCGGCGGAAGTGATCAAGAACGGCTTCCGAGTGAGACAGCAGCCGGTAGGCGTTCAGGAGCAGGTCCGAGAAATCCATGGCATTCAGAACCTTCAGGCGTTTTTCATAGATATCGTATATCTCTGCCACACGCTTACCGATAAGGTCGTAGGGGCCGTAGGTATAAGCCTGGGCGGTGATTCCGTGGGCCTTGGCATGTTGGATATCCCACAACGCCCGCTTGGGGGTGAGGAGCCGCGAGTTGATTTGAAGCTCCTTAAAGATAGTCCCCATCAGGCGCTTCTGGTCTGAACTGTCCAGGATAGCGAAGGTCGGGTCGAGGCCCATCTCCTTGCCATGGGTCCTCAGCATCCAGAGGCAGAAGGCGTGAAAGGTGGAGATGAAAA
>JALTEW010000046.1 GCA_027073795.1 bacterium
GTGCCTTGAGACGTGAGACCCGGATGGGGGCTTTAAAGGTGATATTCACCCTTGCAAAGGGGGCAACGGGCGCCCTCGAGGTCATCATGGCGTGTGCCTGTGCCGGTATCGTCATCGGTGCGGTGACTCAGACCGGCCTGGGGCTTAAATTTTCCGGCCTCGTGGTGGAGGCATCAGGGGGATCTCTGATCTTATCGCTGATTTTTATCATGGTGGCCACACTTATCTTAGGGATGGGGTTAACAACCTCGGCTGCGTACATCCTGACAGTCATCCTCGGGGGGCCAGTTCTACTGAAACTGGGGGTACAACCCCTCGCGGCCCATATGTTTGTCTTCTATTATGCGTGCCTGTCGGCCATTACGCCCCCCGTGGCCCTGGCGGCTTTTGCGGGGGCGGGGATCTCCGGGGCTCGCCCCTTTCAAACCGGTTTTAACGCCATGAAACTCGCGATTATTGCGTATATTGTCCCTTATACCTTTGTGTATCACCCCGCCTTACTGTGGGAAGGTAGTCTGGCAACTATCCTTCTTTCCTTTTTATTCGATCTGGTGGGGTGTATCTCCATCGGTTCTGGGTTGATGGGATACTTCATCCGGCCCCTCAGCTATCCCGTCCGTTTTTTCATGATTCTGGCGTCCGTTGGCATGTTCTGGCCGGGGTATCGGTTCAGGATGATGGGAGGGGTCCTTTTTTTGGTATTGGTAGGGTTTGAGTTGCTGGCCTTCCGTTTGAAGGGGGGGGTGAACAATTAGCCTGAAACGTAAATCACAAAATAAAAGAGAAACCAATGATAGACGATGATTTGAGAAAAGCCATTGAGAAACTCAGGGAGCAAAAGGCAAAGGCGGTACTGGGCGGAGGAAAAAGTGAGGTTGAGAGACAACATGCAAAGGGAAAGTTAACCGCCAGGGAGCGCATTAACCGCCTTCTTGACCCCGGCTCCTTTGTAGAATTAGGTATGCTGGGAGCGTTGGAAAAAGATGCCGTGAAGGAGGTGTATGGAGATGGCATTGTCACGGGGTTCGGGACGGTTGATGGTCGAATGGTGGGCATTTTCTCTCAGGATTACACTGTCTGGCGCGGTTCCTTCGGCGAGGTTCACCGGTTAAAGATGAATAACGTCATGGACAAGGCCCGTGAGCTGGGGATTCCGATGATCTGCTTATGGGACGGTTCGGGTGGGCGGTTGGAACTTAACACGTACACCAATCCTGCACACTATTCCACGTTTAAACGCTTCGCAAAAAATTCGGGTCTGATCCCCCAGATTTCCGCCATGCTGGGCCCCTCTCCGGGGAATGGCGCTTATGGTCCGGCCATGACCGATTTCATCTTTTTGGTGGACGGCTTGAGCTATGTCTTTGCGACGGGTCCCAAGGGCACCAAACAGGAAGTGGGTGAAGAAATTTCCATGGAGGACCTGGGGGGCGCCAGAGTTCATTGCCAGAAATCCGGCTTGGGGGATGCACGTTTCAAAACAGAGGAGGCGTGTTTCCAGGCGATACGCAAACTTTTATCCTTCCTTCCTTCGAACCATGAGGAATTTCCCCCGGACACGCACCCCTCCAAGGCACCCCCTCTTACCAACAAAAAACTTAATGACCTCGTTCCCAGCGATAGCCGGAAACCTTATGACATGCTGAAGGTTGTTGAGCAGATAGTGGATCGCAGCGATTTCTTTGAGATAAAACCGGAGTTTGCCAGGAATATCATTACGGGATTCGGACGTTTGAACGGGCATGTGGTGGGGATTCTGGCGAACCAGCCCCTTGTGATGGCCGGTTCCCTGACGATCGACGCCTCCGTGAAGGCGGCCCGGTTTGTGCGGTTTGCTGATTGTTTCAACATTCCCCTTATCATGCTGGTCGATACCACGGGATACCTTCCAGGCTCACAGCAGGAGCACAATGGTCTGCTCAGACACGGTGCCAAGCTTCCCTTTGCCATTGCCGAATCGACGGTTCCGAAGATCGCCCTCCTGATTCGAAAGGCATACGGCGGGGCCAAACCCGCTATGGGAATCGACAAGGACCTGGGCGTTCACGTCGTCTATGCCTGGCCGATAGCCGAGTCGGGGGTGATGGGGGCGCGTGCCACCGTTAAGGTCCTTTTCAAGAATGAAATTAAATCTGCCCCGGACCCGGAGGCCTTTTTCAGGGATAAGGTTGAAGAGTTCAGGGAAAGCACCAGCCCCTATGTCATGGCGCATTCCACCTTCATCGACGATGTGATCGAACCGGCGGAGACGCGGCGACGGTTGATCGCCACCCTCGAGGTCCTCCTGGCAAAGCGGAAAATTCCATCAGATAAGACGCCTCATGGGAACATTCCCCTGTAGTCTATTTCGTTACTTCCTGACCCAGATAAGGGCATCTTCCTCCACGAACACGGAGACCATCTCCTCTTTCAGAAGAGCCGCGAGATAGGCCTTTACCGTATTGAGGTGAAGGTGATATTGCCAGATGGATTTCAGGGGGATGTCTCTCTGCGTGCAAAGCTGGGAGGTCAGCGTATCCGCCGTCTTCGGGGCGCTGGTCAAGTTCAGGATTGCCTCGGATATCTCTTCCATGTGGCGGATGTTCTCCTCCACAAGCAGGGAGATGTTCTGCCTCGGGCGGGCATGGCTTGGAACAATCATCTTGTAGGGGGGAAGATTTTTAAGGGAATGCAAGGTTTTTTGCTGCGCCTCTACGTCAAAACAATACAACAGCCCATATTTTTCGACAATTCCTTTCGGGAAAATGGAGTCGGCACAGAAAAAGACATTGTCACACACGTATCCTACTTGGTTAATGGAGTGCCCGGGAAGCGAAATGACTTGAATGGTCAGGTCTTCAAACGGAATGGTTGGGGAAGGAAGAGGTTCCGCGGGAGAGGGCTTTCCCATTAAGAACTTTCCCTTCAGTTGCGCGATGGGGTTGGCGCCAAACAGGTACACCGGCTCCAGGATGGGATAACGGATCACCGCGTCCTCAATGGCCGGGGCATAGATGAACCTCAGATCCTTGAAGGACTTTCTTATCCGGGCGTTCCCACCGTAGTGGTCGGCGTGGGCATGGGTGTTCAGGATGCCAATGATGTCGATGCTGGCCTCCTCTGCCGCAGCGATAATCCTTTTGGCGGACTGGTCGTCCAATCCCGTGTCCACCAGAATTCCCTGATCTTCTGTTCGGATGACCCCCACATTGACGGGTCCCGGGATGAATCCGACATGCTGGGTTATCATTTTCATTGGGCTACGCCCTCCGTTTTCTCACGGTGTTAACCATGTAATTCAATTCGGGATTTCTCATTATCCCAAGGGAAACCAGATAAAGCCCCCCCGCCGCGAAGAGGGCGATGAGCAGCCGGACAAGCCGTAGTGTAAAAGAGCTTTCGCCCAGGATGGGCAGGCAGTCTTGAAACAGGTAAAGGAAGATTCCCATGCCTGCTGAGGCAATGAGAACCTCCAGAAGGCTTTTCCCCATGGACCGCCAGCGAAGGGTATGCAGGCGCCTGCCGAGGGTTGTCGTTAGAAGGAGGAGATTGAGAATGGAGGAGAGCGATGTGGCCAGGGCCAGGCCCAGGTGTTTCAGGGGAAACATCAGAATAACCCCCAGGATGACATTGGCGATCAGGGCGACGATGGCTATCCTCACCGGCGTTTTGGCGTCTTTCAGGGCGTAAAAGCCCGGCACGACAACCCGTACGCCCGAGACGGCAAACAGCCCCACGGCGTACCCCAGCAAGGCCTGCGCCGTGGCATGGCGGGAGAGGGAGTTAAAGGCCCCGCGTTGAAAGAGGACACCGATAATCGGCTCTCGGAGAAAGATGAGGCCTACAGAGGCCGGGATGGAAATCATCAGAATCATGCGGAGGGTAAACCCTATGGCCTCTCCCAGAGGTGC
>JALTEW010000047.1 GCA_027073795.1 bacterium
CTGTTTCCTCATCGACACGGCTGTAGGCTACCTCTGAGCAAGCCTGGTGTAAAACCCTTCGCAGGGATGTAAGCCTCAAGGGTTTTTTGATGTAGTCGAATGCCCCCAGTTTCATTGCCTTGACCGCCGAGTCCACATCGGCATACCCCGTAAAAAGGATCCCTATAGGGGGCGAGGAAAGCTGTCGGGAGGCTTCAAGAACCTGTATCCCATCCGCCCTTGGCATTTTCAAATCCGTCATAATGATGTGAAAGGAATGCTTTTTCAACAAGGAAATACCCTGAACACCGTCTTCCGCTACCGTAACCTGGAAGCCTTCCTTTACAAGAAACTGCTGAAGGAAATCACGGTGTCCCGGGTCGTCTTCCACGACCAGAATCCTGATAAAAGAAAGGGGGAAATTTATAGGTTGACCTGTCATTTTCACCACTTGGTGATGTTTGTAAGGTATTGCTTTATGTTATTGTCGCAACACATGATAATCAAAAGAAAATTTTTGTCAATACCAATTTAGCAATTTTCCTGTTTTATCTAAATCTTTTTACACCAACCTTTTGACAATGAATGCCAATGGGACACTGGCTGCAGTGGGGAGAGAGGGGGGTGCACAGATTCTGTCCGAACGTTACCAGCAAGTCATTGTATTCGATCCAGAATTTCTCTGGCAGGATCTTCCGCAGGGCCATTTCGGTTTTCTCAGGGGTCTGGGTCTTTACAAGGCCGAGGCGGTTCGAGATGCGGTGAACATGGGTATCTACGCATATCCCCAACTTTCCAAATCCCTGGGTCAGGACAAGGTTGGCTGTTTTTCTCCCTACCCCTTTTAATTCCATCAGTCTTTCCAGCGAATCGGGCACCTTCCCGTCATAACGCCTTAAGAGCTCCTCACAAATGTCATGAATACGCCGTGCCTTCGTCCTGTAAAAACCAGCGGGGTAAATTGCCCTCTCCAAGGCAGGCAAAGAGAGACACACCATTTTTTGAGGGGTATCCGCCAGGGCAAGGAGCCTCTGCGAGGCCTCGCGGGTTACCTCATCCTTGGTACGAAGGCTAATAAGGGTGGCGATCAGGATGGCAAAGGGGGATCTGCTCTCCCGGGCCACCTCGGTGACAATCGGTTCTCTGAATTGCCGGTTGGCCTCCCTCAGCTTTTCAATCACATCCTGGAGTTCTTCGTAGGTCATCAGGATTTTCCTATCTCGTCGGCCTGTCCCTTGACCGCAAGGTGCATGGCGATTTCAGGAACCCTGGGATCCCGGCCGAGGGTTTCATAAATTTTCTTTAAGGGCAGGCCGGATGCCTTGAGGGCCTGAACCTTTCGAACCAGGGCAACGGGGTAGCGGGAAAGCATCCGGGTGGCCTCCGCGTCTATGGCCTTTGAAGCGCGTTCCCGTGATACCTCAGTGGGGAAAAACTGCCAGATTAATTTCTTCTTATCTTCCATTCAATGACTTCTTATGCAAATCTTCAAAAATTCCGAGGAGTTCTCCCATTTTATGAATCAGGAAATCCGGCCCAAAGGATTCAAGCAGGTGCCGCTTTTCCCCGGAATCGGCTATGGCACAACTCCTGCAACCGACTGCTCTGGCAACTAAGATATCGTTTTCCCCATCCCCGACCATGAGGGTTGCATTACTTGAAACCCCCAACTGTTCTGTGAGCGCTTTGAGCACCTCGGGATCTGGTTTGGTTACTTTTCCGTTTCGTTCCCCTACGATAACCGTAAAAAGGGACGCCACCCCCAGCCCTTCAAGGATTCTCCGCGCATAGGGTTCCGACTTATTGGTCAAAACAGCCAGTTGACTCTGCCGACGCAGTATTTCAAGGGTTTCGCGAACCTCCGGCAACAGGGTGGTATGGTCGAGGAGGTGCTCCCTGTAATAGGCACCAAAATATGACCTTGCCCGCTCAAACAGATTCAGACGTTCTTCCGTCAGACATCGACGAAGCAGGGCATCGATACCGTCCCCGATGTAACTGACGATCACCTCTTTTGAAAGACGAGGGAGCCCAAGCCTCTCGAGGGCCGCATTGGCCGCGTTAGCAAGATCTGTCCGGCTGTCTATCAAGGTTCCATCAAGGTCAAAAACGAAAAGGGCGGGGGGTTTCAATTCTGGACTTCCCCCAGAGATACGCTGACAATCTTAGAAACACCCGGCTGTTCCATGGTCACGCCCAACAAAGATTGAGCGCACGCCATGGTGTGTTTGTTATGGGTGATGAGAATAAACTGGGAAAGCTCTGACAGCTCCACGACTAGCTGGTTAAATCGATCGATATTACTCTCATCCAGGGGCGCATCCACCTCATCCAGGACACAAAAAGGACTGGGGCGTGTCAAAAACATTGCGAAGAGAAAGGCAATGGCTACGAGGGCCTTCTCACCTCCCGAGAGGAGGCGGATGGCTTGAAGCCGTTTCCCCGGTGGTTGCGCGAAGATATCTATTCCGGTTTCCCGGTAATTCATTGGATCCGTAAGGCGAAGCTCCGCCTTGCCTCCGCCGAAAAGTTTCACGAACAGCTCGGAAAAGTATTTCTGAACCTTGTCATACGTCTCCTTGAAACGGGAAGAGGTGGCCCTGTTTATTCTCTGAATGGTTTCCCTAAGGGTCTGCATCGCCTCCAGGAGATCCGCACGCTGACGCTCCAGAAAGGTAATTCGTTCCTTCATCTCTTCAAATTCCTGGATCGCTACAAAATTTATTTCTCCAATGCTGGATATCTTTTTCTCCAGGTCTTCAACCTCTGCCTCGCTAAATTCCCCTTCAACCTCACCCACTTTCGTTTCTTGGGCCGCCAGGCTTTTCAAATCGACCTTAAAACGAGTCAGAGCCTCTTTTACAAGGTTATTAATTTCCATTTCCTGTTGAGAAATCTCCAGCTTTTTTTCAGAAACCCCCTCTTTCAACGCCTGAAAGGCCTTAAACACCTCTGCCTTTTGTTTCTCCAGTGTTCGAATGGACTCCTTGTCTCTGCGTAAATTCAGCTCACCGGCCTCAATCTTCTCTCTCAACTCCGAGAGCCTCGTTTCTTCCGCCTTTATCGTTTTCCTGAGGAAAGCTGCCTCATCAGAAATTTCTTTGAGATTTTCCGATAGTTCCACTTCCTCCTGGCGTTTCAAGGCAATCTCAACGTTTAGGCTTTCCACATCTTCCCTGAAGGCAACCAGCTTCTGCAAACGGCCCTGTAACTTTTCCTTCGCCTCGGCCTCCTCAATCCTGAGTTGGTTGGCCTCCTGACCTTTCCTTTCAACTGTCTCACGTAATGAGCGAATCCCTGTCTCATATCTTTCCAGCTCTTCCCTGAGAGACCTCTGTTGATGTCGGGAATCCTCATAACTAAGCCGCGAACGCGTCAATTCCTCCTCTAAATCCTCAACAGCCCGACGCATCTCGTCAAGTTCCGCTTCCAGCACCTCGATCTGCTGCCCCACCCGGGTCTGTTCCTGTCCAGCGTTTTCAGCATCTCTTTGAAGCTTCAGAAGATCCAGCTCAACCTGTCGAAGGGCTTCTGTCACCGATTCATGACGGGTCCGGAGCACGGCACTGTCCTCTTCCGCCTTTTCAACTTTCATCGCCAGGATATTCCTTTCACCCTCCATGGTTTCAATCCGCTTGCTCAGCTCAGAGATCTTACGATTACGCCAGACCCTGCCCCTCGAGCCGGGTTCGTCGCTCCCGCCGACAATAACACCGTTGGGGTAGAAGACATCTCCTTCCCGCGTTACCAGGGTTCCAGAAAATCCGTTTGTTTTTTGAATTTCAACTGCCCTGGAATAATTTTCCACCACCCAGACGTCTTTCAAGAGGCACCCGATAATGTTCCTCTCCTCCTCAGGACCGCTCACGTGAGTTAACAGCGGCTCCAGGTCTGGAT
>JALTEW010000048.1 GCA_027073795.1 bacterium
ACCCATCCAAGTATTCGCCATGTGACGATTAATTCTAATGCCTCGCGCCAGTTGAGTTTTCGGAGGGGATTGAGCAACGTGGTTATTCCTAATGTGTTTGATTTTGCTCATCCCTCTCAGGTATCTGATAAGGTCGAGGCTTTTCGTAAATCTCTTGGGTTCCGGAAGGATGATCTTTTTATTCTCCAACCTACGCGGGTGGTCCCGAGAAAATGGATTGAGCGTGCCATAGAGCTGGTTTATCTCATGAAACTTTCCAGGCCGCGGCTGGTGATTTCACACAAATCGGGGGATGAAGGAACCCTTTACGAAAACCGGGTAAAGGAATATGCGGAAAGGCTGGGTGTGGAACTCATCTTTGTCGGAGACAAGATAGGTGCCGCGCGCTGTTTCAAGAGTAATAACACGCACGAGTTTACCATCGATGATGTCTATCAGTGCGCGGATCTTGTGACGTATCCTTCGGGGTATGAAGGATTTGGGAATGCCTTCGTGGAGGCTATCTATTTCAAGAAGCCTCTTGTGGTGAACCGATATTCCATTTTTATTGAGGATATCGAGCCGATGGGGTTTGACGTGATTTCCTTTGACGGATTTGTAACCCATGAGGTTGTGGAACAGGTCAAGGCATTTATAAATTCTGATGCCCGCATTGCCTCTCTGGAGAAGAACTACCGTCTGGGCCAGGCCAACCTTTCATACGAGGTTCTTGAGAAGAGGCTTTTGCCAATCATTCATTCGCTTGTTTGAGTGCGAGGGGAGGGGGGAGATATCGAACGTCCATTACGAATCGGATTGCTGCATTATTCCTGCCCTCCACTGGTCGGAGGGGTAGAGGAAATACTGCAACATCATGCAAAAGCTCTAACGCGTGCGGGGCAGAGCGTTTCTATATTGGCAGGGATGGGCGAGATCTTCACGGATCTCTTTCCCGTGAAGATACATCCCCTTCTAGGGTCCCAGAATTCAAGGGTCAAATCGGCACATGAGGCATGTCTCAAGGGTCAATACGCCCCCCTGAAAGAGATTGTCTCGGAGATTTTTGAGATTCTGCAGGCATGGTCGAGGCAGTTGGATGTTTTGATTGCCCATAATGTCTTGCATATGCCCTTTAATCTACCCCTGACGCTGGCCCTTCGCCGACTTGCTTTTCGGGAAAAGGTGAGGGTTGTCAGTTGGGCACACGATTCTCCTTATGTCCGTCCAGATTGCCCTGACTATCTGACACGTCCCCCGTGGATCAGCCTGAAATTGCCACATCCCCACATCTCCTATGTCACCATATCAAACTCTCGAAGGAGTGCCTTAAAGAGGTATCTCCCGGGGATCGAATGGCGGGTTATCCATAATGGAATTGATCCGGCGGATTTTTTCTACCTGAGCCCTGAGTCGGTCAGATTGTTTGAGGAGTTAAAACTCCTGGAACGCGACCTGGTGGTTGTTCAGCCTTCTCGCATTACCCCTCGCAAAAACCTTGAGCTTTCCCTGGAGATTATTCACGGGATCAAGTCCCTGGGGTGCAATGTTCTGTTCATATTGACAGGTGCCTATGACCATCATGAAGGACAGGCGGTGCAGTATTACCAGATGTTGAAAAGAAGGGTCGATGAACTTGAACTGTCTGATCACGTAGCGATTCTGGCCGAATACGTCTTTTCAGATGGTACCCGGCTTATCCCTCACCGGACGTTCATTCGTGACCTGTATCTTATTGCAGACCTGCTTTTGATGACGAGTAAGGACGAGGGATTTGGCCTTCCCCTTTTGGAGGCGGGCATGATTAAACTCCCTATCGCGTGTTCCCGGATCAAACCCTTTCTGGAGATCGGCAGGGACGTATGTTTTTTCAGAATTAATGACCCCCCTATGTTTATCGCGGGCAGAATCATGGAATACCTTTCGCGCACCACGACACATGAAATGTTTCGCAAGGTCATGCGGCAGTATGTCTTGGATACCATTTGCAGGAAAGACCTCATCCCGTTTCTGAGGGAACTCGTCTCCTGATTTGCCCCTGACCGAAGCAGTTGGTTCGCGCGTAGTTTCTTGACATGAAAAGCCGCCTTTGATACATCAGAACCATGAAAACACGGCAGTTCTTATGGGCGCCATGGCGCATGACCTATATCAATTCTGATAAGGAAGACGGGTGCGTTTTTTGTAATCGTTTGAACAGTCCCCAGGAAAAGGACAGAGAAAACCTTATTCTTGTGCGTGCGTCTCTCGGTTTTGTGATGATGAATAAGTTTCCTTACAACAGCGGGCATTTGTTGATTATCCCAAACAGGCACGTGCCGGATCTTCGCAATTTGAGTGATGAGGAGCTCTTAAGCCTTCAAAAGATGTTAGTCCTGTCTCTGGGTGTTCTTGAGGATCTCTATCACCCCGATGGCTTCAATGTCGGGATGAATCTTGGAAGGTCGGCAGGGGCGGGGATAGAGGGACACCTGCACTATCATGTTGTCCCACGGTGGAATGGGGATACGAATTTCATGTCCGTACTGGCGGATGTCCGTGTTGTACCACAACACCTGAGGACAACCTACGACCAGTTGAAATTGGCTTTCTCGGAGAGGGGGATACCATGAAATTGGTTAAAACCATCGCTGTTGCGATTTTCTTTATAGTTGCGATTACATTCGCCCTTCAGAATCAGCAGCTTGTTGCCCTTCATTACTATGATTTGATTCCTGCGTTTTCAGTTCCCCTTTTTCTTCTTGTGTTCTTTTCTATTCTCCTTGGCATTTTGATTGCGGGCTTTGGGGATATCTTTGTCCGGTATTCCCTCAGCGCCCGGTCGCGTAGGTGTGAAAGAGAGTTAAAGCATCTGAAGGAGCAGATGGTATCTATGAAACAGCAAACGGAGAAAATGAGAGAATCCGAAGGGTCAGAAGGAAGCGAGTCTTCAACACCCCTGCAAATTGCACCGCCCAAAGATGCCTAAGGGGTTGTCACGTACGGATTTTGGCGTTCTTTCACCCCGGAAACTTGTTGAAACCCTTGCCAGAAAATATGGAGCTTCTCCAGAGGATTTGAGATTGCCTGACACGGCGATTGTTACGCCGGTTTATCCCCTGTACAGGCGTTTGGTAAGGCTGTTTAAAGGGGAACCGTTAAAGGCATGGGCATGGAAATATCCCCCATTTTCCAGATTCAATTCGGGTGGAGATGGTATTTGTCAAGGGATGATAGGTTGTTGTCCCATGGGGGCTCCTAATATAGCCATGACTCTTGAAGAACTCTCTGCTTTCGGGGTTCGATCCTTTTTCTTTCTGGGGTTTGCGGGAGGAATTGGCGCTGAAGGAAAACCGGGAGATCTTGTTCTTCCCCCTTACGCCCGCGTGGGAGAGGGAACGTCACGGTATTATGGAGGAGGTCCCCTTTCTTTCCCGGAAAGACAGCTTTATGACACCCTGAAGAGGGGGCTGGCGAATGAGGGTGTCGATTTTGTCCATACCTTCCCTGTTTACACGACCGATGCCCTTTACCGGGAGACGGGGAAGATGGTCAAAACACTTTCGGACCTTGGTATAGGAGGGGTCGATATGGAGACCTCTGCATTTTTCAGTGTATGCAAGGCCCTATCGGTCCGTGCCGTCGCGGTTTTGTGGATATCGGATCACGTAACGCTGGACAGGTGGGAGCCTCATTTTTACGAGGCAAGCCTTAAAGGGGCTATATCCACTCACCTAAAGGTCTTTCAGAAGTGGCTGTTAGCCGCTGATTGCCTAAAGTAACATGGCTGAGGAAATAGAGATCAAGCTGACGGGTCAGGATGAAACGGTTTTGAGAAGTGTTTTTTCGTCGCCCTTTATTAAGCCGTTTATGGAGCACGAACCTGTAGTGATGCCGTTGATGGCTTATTACCTGGATACCCCTGACTTTGCTCTCGCCGGAGCCGGTTATGCCCTCCGTATCCGGAAAGAAGGTGATCAGTGGAAAGCGGCCGTCAAGCGGAGAAGAGGTTACAGCAAGGGCCTCTATGTCCGAGATGAATGGGAGGTGGACATCCCGCGCCCGATGGTAGATTTTGAGATTTTCTCGGAGCCCGATCTGGTTAAAACCCTATCTCCCCTTGTTAAGAGGGAACCCCTTGTCGTTTTGTTTGAGGTTTCCGTCAACAGGACAGGTGCGCCGCTTGTCTTTGCTGATGGAACCTGTGTTGATATGGTGGTGGATGAGGGGGAAATCCGCAGCTATGGTTTCAAAGAGCCTGTATCTGAACTGGAAATGGAGTTGAAAGCGGGAAGTCGTGAACGGCTTGTTGGCATAGGGGAAGCCCTGAAAGAGCGCTATTCCTTGAAAGAAGGGGAGAAAAGCAAATATGTGCGGGGAATGGGTTTACTCCACAAGGCGCATCCTACAAAGTTTAGTGGAGCGGTATCTTTTTTTGCCAGCTTTAACGGGAAGTCTTTTCCGGCCATATAAATAGGGAA
The DNA here is from genome assembly GCA_027073795.1 of bacterium. GTDB lineage: Bacteria > Desulfobacterota > S145-22 > S145-22 > S145-22 > S145-22. The sequence goes on from JALTEW010000048.1 coordinate 4,437, forward strand.
CTGTGGGTATATTTTTTGTTTGTTGACAGAAACGCTTATTGTGTCTATATTGGGGGAGAAAAAGTAATTAGGCATCTGGCGAGGGTGGCGGAACTGGTAGACGCACTGGACTTAGGATCCAGCGGGATTCCCGTAGGGGTTCGAGTCCCCTCTCTCGCACCATGCGGAAAGGGAGAAAATGGAAGTAAGGATTGAAGATGTCAGCCCTGTACAGCGGGAGCTGTCTTTTATCGTGCCGGCTGATGAGGTGGATAAAACCTTAGCGAGGATTTTTAAGGACTTAAGGAAAGAAGCGAAGCTTAAAGGATTTCGGAAGGGGAAAGCCCCTGAAAGTGTTATCAGGGCACATTTCAAGGAATATGCCGTCAAAGAGGCAGAGAGCCAGCTGGTGGCGGAGCATTACAAGCAGGCGCTGATGAAGCATGAGATCCCTGCGGTTTCAAGTCCAGAGATTCATTTTGATGGTTTGGAAGAGGGTAAGGATTTTCTTTTCAAGGCAACCGTGGAAATTGTTCCCAAACTTCCCGAATTGACGGGATATGAAGGCATACCGGTAAAATCACGGTTGGTAGAAGTTCTGGATGTGGATATCGACAATGCTATCGAGCGCATGCGTAATCTTCAGGGCAAGCTGATGGTGGCCGAAGAAGGTTATGAAGCCAGAGAGGGCGATTATCTCATTATAGACTATGAGGGGGATATTAATGGAGAGCCCCTTGAAGACAATAAAAAAACAGACGTGCTTCATAAGATAGGAAGTCCGGACACCCTTCCGGAATTTGATCAGGCCTTGATGGGAGTCAAGGCGGGGGAAACACGGAATTTCAGGATTACCTACCCCGAGGATTTTCAAAATAAAGACTTGGCAGGTAAGGAGGCGTCATTTAACATTACGGTTAAAGAGGTTAAACGCCTTGAGCTTCCTGATCTGGATGACGCTTTTGCGAAGAGTTTTGGGGATTTTAAAGATATGGCCGCCTTCAGGGAGTTCGTGAAAGGGCAGATTGAGAAGGAACGGGAAGACATGAACCGGCAATGGGTGGAGGAGCAGATACTCTCCTTTCTTTTGAAGCGCTTCAGTTTTGATGTTCCCAAATCATGGATTACGAAACAGGCATCTTATCTCTTGCATAAATATGAACAGGATCAGAAACAACAGGGGGTAAAAGTTGAAGAGATTCCTCTGGCCAAGCATCCCCAGAAAAAGGTGTTTGAGGAACTTGCCGAGCGGCAGGTCAAGTCAATGCTTCTTCTGGATGGTATTGCCAAGAGGGAAAACATAAGCGTTGAAGAGAATGATTTAGAGGCTCGGTATGAAAAGATGGTAAAGGAAACGGGTATCGGGACGGATCAGATTCGGAGCTACTACAGCTCCAATCAGGATCAACTGGATTCTCTAAAGGATGAACTTCTTCGCAACAAGACCCTTGCATATCTCCGGGACCATGCCGTGGTGGAGTGGGTCAAGGATGGCGAGGGTGAAGAAAAAGATTCCGAAGAAAAAAGCGGGGAGAAAGGAAAAATCATAACACCATGAGCACACTGGTTCCATTTGTGGTTGAACAGGACGGGCGGGGAGAACGGGCCTACGATATTTACTCCAGGCTACTCAAGGAGAGAATCATTTTTCTCGGGGCGCCCATTGATGACGTGGTTGCGAACCTGATTATTGCGCAATTGCTGTTCCTGGAGGCGGAGAACCCGGACAAGGATATTCATCTCTATATCAATTCAGCGGGTGGGATGGTTACGTCGGGCCTGGCTATCTATGACACCATGCAGTTTATCAAACCCGATATTACAACCCTCTGCCTGGGTCAGGCTGCGAGTATGGCGGCGATCCTGCTGGCGGCTGGGACGAGAGGGAAACGGCTTACCCTTCCTCATTCCAGGATTATGCTCCACCAGCCGATTGGGGGGTTTCAGGGGCAGGCTGCCGATATCGATATTCATGCCAAGGAAATCCTGGCGCTGAGGGAGAGATTGAACGATATCCTCTCAAGGCACACCGGTCAGCCGGTGGAAAAGATTCGGACTGATACAGACAGGGATTATTTCATGAGCAGTCAGGAAGCTCTTGACTATGGGCTTGTGGATGAAGTAATTGAGAAGAGAAAATCGAAAAAAGAAGAATAGGAATAAGCTTGATGCATTCGCAAAAAGTCAGAATTAGAAGGCAAAGTAAAAAGCTTCAAGTTCAAGGAGCGCAATTCCTGGGGGATGAGGCGTACTTAGAGTACGCTGCAATGATTCACCCTGTTAAATCGGCTTTGCCGCTTCGCTTTGCGAGATTTAACCCCGATGGAATAAAAGACAGAAAAAGATTCCATTGGGCGGGCACAGAAATTGGACTTTTTACGAAGCCGTCAAGCTTTTACAAATCAGCCTTGTGTTGTAAGATAGAGGCAGCAAAGCTGGTGGAATAAACAGAAAAAGAGGAAGATAAGATGAGTAATGAAGATACAACAAAACCTGAAGTCTTGAGGTGTTCATTTTGTGGCAAGACCCAGGATGAGGTAAAGAAGCTTATCGCAGGGCCGGGTGTTTATATCTGTGATGAATGTATCCGGCTGTGCGACGAGATTATTGCGGAAGACAGCAAAGAAGGCCTTGGAACCATGGATGAGGCACCGAAACCGGAAGAGATAAAGAAGGCGTTGGATGAATATGTGATAGGCCAGGAACATGCCAAGCGGATTCTCTCCGTAGCGGTGTACAACCACTACAAGCGGATCACTTCAAACCTCAGATCGGAGGATGTTGAGCTTCAGAAAAGCAATATTCTTCTGATTGGCCCCACGGGTTCAGGGAAAACCCTGTTGGCCCAGACGCTGGCAAAGATTCTGGATGTACCCTTTACCATTGCGGATGCCACGACCTTAACGGAAGCGGGATATGTGGGTGAAGATGTGGAGAACATTATCCTGAATCTTCTGCAGGCGGCGGATTACGACGTAGAGCGGACGGAGAAAGGGATTGTCTACATCGATGAGATAGACAAGATATCCCGGAAGACGGACAGCCCTTCCATTACACGGGATGTGTCTGGTGAAGGAGTTCAACAGGCCCTCTTGAAAATCATTGAAGGGACGGTAGCCAATGTTCCCCCCAAGGGTGGGAGAAAGCATCCACAGCAGGAGTTCTTGCAGATTGACACAACCAACATTCTGTTCATCTGCGGAGGGGCTTTCAACGGGCTGGAAAAAATTATTGAAAGGAGGCTTGGTGGCAGCACGCTCGGGTTTGAGGCGGACATTAAAACAAAAGTGGAAAGGGAACTGGGAGAGATATTGAAGGAGGTCCAGCCTGAAGACCTGTTACGGTTTGGTCTGATTCCTGAGCTGATAGGGCGGTTGCCGGTGATCGCCACGCTCAGCGAACTGGACGAAGATGCCCTGGTAGAAATTCTCAGAAAGCCCAAAAACGCCCTTGTGAAGCAGTACAAGCGTCTGATGGAGATGGAGAACGTTTCAATTACCTTTACTGATGGTGCCCTGAAGGCAGTTGCGCGTGAGGCTATCAAAAGGAAATCGGGCGCACGGGGTCTTCGATCTATCATGGAACACACCATGCTTGACCTTATGTATGAGATTCCTTCCAAGAAAAATGTCCGTGAGGTTGTCATAAGTGAAGAGGTTATAAACAATGGAGAAAATCCCATCGTGGTTTATGAGAATGAAGTGGATGTAGCGTAAATGGAATTTACAGGAATACCACAGGAACATATTCTTCCCCTTCTTCCCCTCAGGGAGGTGGTCCTCTTCCCTTACATGATTGTGCCCCTTTTCGTAGGGAGGGAGATATCGGTCAAGGCCCTAGAGGTTGCCACGGAGCGGGAAGGTGGAAAACTGATGTTCGCCACGCAGAAGGAGGCGAAGATTGTTAGACCAACACCTGATGATATCTTCCCAATCGGGACAATCGGAACCATTGTTCAGATGCTGAAACTTCCCGACGGGTCCGTAAAGGTGTTGGTGGAAGGTCAACACCGCGCGAGGATCGTTGAGTACCTGAGAACCGATGATTATTTTGCCGTACGCGCAAGCAATATTCCCCAAAATCACCTGGTTAATCCCGAAGTTCTGGCACTTATCAGGAGTGTCAAGGCTAATTTTGAGCGACTTGCCAAGTTAAAGAAGGGGATTCCGCGAGAGATATTGGACGCCCTGGGTGATATGGAAGACCCCGAGCGGATTTCGGATACCCTGGTAGGACAGCTGGATCTGAAGCTTGAGAAAAAACAGCAGTTTCTTGAAGAACAATCGCCCCTGATTCGTCTCGAGATGCTCTTGGAAAATATACAGGCAGAGATTGAGATTATCCATGTGGAACGCAAGATCAACCGGCGCATCAAGAAGCAGGTTGAACAGACCCAGAAGGAGTTTTACCTGAACGAACAGATGCGGGCCATCCAGAAGGAGCTGGGAGAGAAAGGGGATTTTCTGAATGAGGTCCGGGAACTTGAAGATAAAATAAGCAAGAAGAAAATGTCGGAGGAGGCGGTTAAACGGGCAAGAGAGGAGCTGAAGAAACTCAAATTGATGCCGCCCATGTCCGCGGAGGCCTCTGTTATCAGGAATTATATTGACTGGATTCTTTCGCTGCCCTGGTACGAGTATACGCGGGATAAGATCGATATAGATGAAAGCATGCGCATTCTTGAAGAAGACCATTACGGCCTCAAGGATGTAAAGGAACGTATCGTAGAGTATCTGGCGGTGCAAAAATTAGTGGGCAAGGTGCAGGGGCATATTCTCTGTTTTGTGGGACCGCCTGGGGTCGGGAAGACCTCCCTGGCCAAGTCCATCGCAAGGTCCATGGGGCGTAAATTTGTCCGGCTTTCCCTGGGAGGGGTGCGGGACGAAGCGGAGATCCGGGGGCATCGTCGGACCTATGTGGGGGCATTACCTGGAAAGATTATACAATCGATGAAAAAGGTTGGAAGCGGCAATCCTGTTTTTCTCCTTGACGAAGTGGATAAGATGAGCACCGACTTCCGTGGTGATCCCTCTGCTGCACTTTTGGAGGTGCTCGATCCAGAGCAGAACAACACCTTTAACGACCACTATCTTGATCTGGACTATGATTTGTCCCATGTGATGTTCATTACAACGGCGAATTATCTTCCGGCTATTCCACCTCCTTTGAGAGACCGAATGGAGATCATCAGAATGGCGGGATATACCGAAGTAGAAAAACTCCAGATCGCCAAACGCCATCTGGTGGAGAAACAGATTGAAAGGACAGGCCTGAAAGGAAAGGGGATTCGTTTTACCGATGCCGCGATTTTACGGATTATTCGACAGTTTACCCGGGAGGCGGGGGTTCGAAACCTGGAAAGAGAGATTGCATCTATTCTGAGAAAGGTGGCAAAGGAATTCGTTCGGAATGATTCAATAGAGTCACTCAAAGTTACGTCGCGGAATATCCCAAAATATCTGGGTGTCCCGAAATTCCGTTACGAAAAGGGTGAAAAGGAAGATCGCGTCGGAATTGCCAAAGGCTTGGCGTGGACCGAGGTTGGGGGCGAATTGCTGGTCATCGAGGTAACGACCCTTCCAGGTCGTGGTAAATTGACGGTCACTGGCAAGCTTGGAGATATTATGAAGGAGTCAGCTCAAGCGGCGGTCAGTTATATTCGATCCCGTGCCGATGAGCTGGGGCTGAAGCGAAACTTTTATCAAAAGCTGGATATTCATATCCACATTCCTGAAGGTGCAACGCCCAAGGATGGCCCATCAGCGGGTATTACCATGGCAACGGCGCTCGCCTCTGCCCTGATTCAGAAACCTGTAAGAAGTTGTGTAGCCATGACGGGGGAAATTACCCTCCGTGGCCGCGTATTGCCAATTGGTGGGCTGAAAGAAAAAATGCTTGCGGCACATCGAGCGGGGATAGCCGATATCCTTATCCCCAGAGAGAATGAAAAGGATTTGAAGGAAATTCCAAACAGGATTTTGAAATCCCTTAATATTCATCTTGTGGAGCATATGGATGAGGTTCTGGAAGAGGCGATTATTGGTCTTGAATCTACCCCTTCAAAAGGGCAGGAAGAATCAACGCCACCTGAAGCACTCTTTCCGCGGAACTTTCCGGAACGCCCCCCCATGATTTCTCCATCATGAGCGTAAAAACGGACATTTTATTTGGTATTAAGGCTTGACAAAATATTTTGGAATTGTTAGGTAAACTTTGCTGAATATATCAGGGGAAAAGTTTTAACGCTTTAACTTAAGGAGGGGATTGATGAATAAGTCTGATCTGGTTCAGGTTGTAGCGGAAAAGGCTGGGGTAAACAAGGCAACGGCTGAAAGGGCCGTAAACACTGTTTTCGAAGGGATCTCTGATGCCTTGGGAAGGGGTGAAAAAGTCAGTCTCGTGGGGTTTGGTACGTTCAGCGTAAGTGAAAGGGCGGCGCGGGTTTGTAGAAATCCCAGGACGGGGGAAAAGATTAACGTGGCCGCAGCCAGCGTTCCGAAATTTAAACCGGGGAAGGCCTTAAAAGATAAAGTCAGTTAGCTTGTGTTAAAATAAAAATAGGTTCTTCCCGGGCGGGTAGCTCAGTTGGGAGAGTGCCGGCCTTACAAGCCGGAGGTCACAGGTTCGATCCCTGTTCCGCCCACCAGAAGTTGATTACGCGGGGGCGTAGTTAAGTTGGTTATAACGCCGGCCTGTCACGCCGGAGGCCGCGAGTTCGAGTCTCGTCGCTCCCGCCATTTTTTGTTAGGTTTCTCGTGTTAGTCATGGATGAGATTTGAAAGTTACTCCTTACCGAATAGGGGAAAGTCCCTGGGGGGAGGCGCCCATGGATCACAAAATTCAGCTCGTTCGAAAGTTCATGTCTCGTTTCTTTTTTTCAACAGCATGTTTTGGTTCGGTCCCCTGTCGTGTTCCGGTAAAAAAACAATGGGAGGTGATGCATCCGGTTTTAGGTATTTGGGGTAGGTAGAGAGGTGGCGCGTTAGGATGCGACAGCATCACGTGATTTTTTGCGATGCCATTCAGAAAGGCAGTATCTGTTTCAACATTAAAGGGGGGGATTCAATGAAACGTTTAAGCATCCTGTCAATTTTTGTGGCCATGACGCTTTTCCTGGTATGGGGATGTGCGGGCACGACAAACGTAAACACGGCAAACGTAAAGTGCCCGGCAAAGATTTCATGGAAGGTTGTGCAAGAGGCTCAGGTTACATCATTCGAATGTATTCGAACAACCTATAAAAAGAAGCCTGCCATTGCCTTTGTTATGGGTTTGAAAAATGTTTCCGATAAACCGCTTCGGTTCAAGGTTCATGTCTTCCTTGTGAATGAAGGAAAAGCAGTGGGGGGAAAGGTCCCAAGAAAGGGGAAGAAGGATAAGAAGACGGGTAAGAAGGGAAAACCTGTGTTGCAACCCGGAGAATCTGTAAAGGTTAAATATCCGGTTGCAAAAACAACGATCCTTCCCGAAAAGCTCGAGGTTGCAGTCGAGACGTGTCCATATCTTTAGGCAATCCCTATTAAAGGAGGCGTATAATGAAACGAGCATTGAGTATCCTGGTTTTTATTGGTTTGGTCTTGTGTTTTATTTCCTTAATAACGGTGCCAGCCCAGGCGAAGACAGAATACATTTCCATCGGGACAGGGGGGACGGGCGGTGTCTATTACCCCTATGGCGGCGGACTGGCAGAGATCTGGACAAAGTACGTGAAGGGTGTCAAGGCTGTGGCAGAGGTCACCGGCGCCTCGGTTGAAAACGTCAAGTATGCCGACCGGGGCGAAACAGTCATTGGCGAGGCCATGAACGATGTGGTTTTTCAGGCTTTTAACGGGGTAGGAAAATTTAAACGGCCTATGCACATCTATACCATGTTCTGCATGTATCCCAATCTTTATCAAATC
>JALTEW010000049.1 GCA_027073795.1 bacterium
TCCTTTGGGTTTTTGAGACATGGACAGGCTGGTCGTTTCTGTAGGCGCCCTGGTCTTTTAGGGCGGTATAGCATTCATCCGTGATAGGGTTATAGACCACGCCAAGTGTCAGTTGCCCTTTAACCTGAAGGGCGATTGAAACGCTGAAGCATGGATAATCATGTGCATAATTGGTTGTTCCATCAAGAGGATCCACGATCCAGAGATAGGGAGAATCAGATGAGTTAAAATCAGACTCTTCAGAGAGGATATCGTGGGAAGGAAAGGCTTTTTTCAGGATGGTCAGAATAGCTTCCTCACACTGTTTGTCTACATCGGTAACAAGGTCAATGGACCCTTTATAGAATACCTTTTTGGGAAGGGCGAACCGTTCTGTTAGAATTGTCCCCGCTTCTCTGGCCGCGTGGCACGCGGTCTTCAGAAATTCGTTTTCCGGTTCCATACACCCTCCCAAGGCTGTTAGTTTATATATCACATAATAGAAAGATTTCGCAAAGATTTATGATAAGGGAGCAATGACAATATCTATTTGAACTACATCGGGCTCAGGCCAGCTCAATCCGTCGCTCAGCAGTCGCGATGGAGAAAACAAAAGGTCTGTCTGTATAGCGATGGAGAAAACAAAAGGTCTGTCTGTATAGCGGAATGTAGCCTTTTGAATGGCCTTGAAATGTTGAATGATGCGCCGACCTATGTTAGGTAAAGATTTAATGCCTTTTTATTCAAAATTCAAGGATATCCCGTGAGAAAAGCAGCGAGGCTTGATGAACTTTTTTTGCGGGGATGGCATCCTTATATTATCTTAATTCTTCTGGGGTGCCTGTTTCTCCTGCCTGGCCTGAAGCGTCTTCCGCCAACTGACCGCGATGAAGCGCGTTTCGCTCAAGCGAGTCGGCAAATGCTCGAGACGGAAAATTTTGTCGATATCCGGTTCCAGGCGAAACCGAGGTACAAAAAACCCATCGGTATCTACTGGCTGCAGGCCGCATCTGCTGCGATAGCGGGCAATCCTGAAAGGCGTGTAATCTGGCCTTACCGGCTACCCTCTTTTCTGGGTGCCCTGTTTGCGATTCTTCTGACATTTCAGCTTGGGAAGTCATTCTTTGATGCGAAATCAGGTTTTTTGGCCGCTCTTCTTCTGGGAAGCAGTATTCTTCTTCAGGTTGAGGCCCGAATCGCAACGACTGACGCAGTCCTGTTGGCTTGTATTGTGGCGATGCAGGGAGCCTTGGGGAAGATTTACCTCGCTGGGGAGGATAAAAAAACACGATTGGCTTCCCTATTTTTCTGGATGTCATGCGGTGCAGGAATTCTGGTAAAAGGGCCTGTACCGGTCCTCATCGCCCTCCTCACTATCTGCGCCCTTTTAATATCGGATAAAAATCTGGGGCTTGTTCGGCGAATGCATCCCTTGACAGGTTTTTGCGTATTGGCAGGTGTGGTTTTCCCCTGGTTTCTGGCTATCCACCTGGCTTCGGGAGGACAGTTTGTCAAGGAGGCCTTCTTGTCAGATGTGCTCCCCAAGCTTTTGGGGGGGCAGGAATCTCATGGTATGCCGCCGGGGTTTTACATGGTCTTGTTCCCTTTTCTTTTCTGGCCTGGCTCCCTGGTGGCCTTTCCCGGGTTGGGTGCGGCCTGGAAGCTGCGGGGTAACAAGGCAGTTCGGTTTCTCCTTTCATGGATTATCCCTACGTGGCTGGTTTTTGAATTTATTCCCACCAAACTTCCCCACTATATCCTCCCTGTCTTTCCAGCCATCGCCCTCCTGACAGGATATTATCTTGTTCATGGTTTCTCTGAGGAAGCAATAAATAGGGAAGGCAAAAAGGGATTCCTGACGGCCTTCTATAAAGGGGCCTTTATCTTTGTGACCCTCCTGGTAGGTGGTGGAGTTCTCGCAATTGATCTCTATTTTAAGGGAACGATTTCCGCCGCAGACGGGTTGGTTTGTCTGGGCGCGGCAGGGGTAATTTGGGTGTCAGCTACCTGGGAAAGAAGAAGGAATATTGCTGCCACGGCTATTCTTTGTCTCGTGGGAGTAGGCTTGGTCATTGATACCACCTTTTTTTCCATTTTGCCCTCTGCCCGTTCCCTCTGGATAAGCCGGGAGGTCGCCAGTATGGTCGCAAAACTGCCGCGTTCCCCAAGCCCCGTCCTGGCTTCCGTGGGTTATCATGAACCAAGCCTGGTTTTTCTGTTAGGGACGGGGACGCGTCTCCTGGAAGCGGGGGAGGCAGCAGAGGCATTACGAAAGCGTGAAGTGACCCATGTGCTCGTGACAAAAACGGAGAAACCCACCCTGATTCGGGAGGCCCAAAAGAGGGGGATGGCGTTAAAGACAGTTGCAAGAATGCGTGGGTTTAATTATTCTAAGGGCAGATGGTTGAATTTGTTTCTGGTTACTCCTGACAGAGATTTTTGATAAAATTAAGAAAAAAGCCATTTATCTAATGTAACTATAAGGATTGGGGGATGAAAAAGTGAGGGGTTCTTTATGAGTTTAATAAGTATAAAGCGAAGGAGAAAAAGCTGATCTCGCCTGTTTCATGGTTTTGGAGGAGAAGAGAAGGTGTATAGCGCAAAAGACATAGGACAGAAAATGAATAAGCCTTTCGCATGCCTTTGCCTCTCTGCTGAAAAATACTTCCACCCCGGAGACTTGTTAAATAAAGAGCGAAAGAAAAAGTTCTGTGTCTTTTTTGTCCTTTTTTGCATCGAGGGAGCACTCCTTCTCTCTGTTGGTGGGTGTAAAAAGTCTCCGATTCTTATTGGATTTGCCATGAACTTTTCAGGCCCAGGGGGGAATATGGCTGTATATGTCCGGGACGGTGCCTTGATGGCGGTAAGGGGAATCAACGCTTCGGGAGGGGTGAAGGGCCATCCCCTGGAGTTGCTGGTTAGAAACGATGAAGGGACGAAAAAAGGGATAAGAAAGGCTGATCTCGACCTGATTAAAAGGGGTGTGATAGCTGTCATAGGCCATCGGAACGCCCACGATACCCTCTTAGCCTATCCGGTTGTCACGGGGAAAGGGGTATTGCTTGTCAGCCCTGCCTGTGCATCTTCCAAGCTTACCCGCAGAGATGACCTCTTTGTCAGGACAACTTTCATCGATGACGATATCGGTGGGAAAATTGCCAGGTTTTTTAAGAGCCACAAGTTACAGGAGGTTCTTTGTGTCATGGACCGGGCCAATGAGGCCTTTTCCGTTGACCTCTTTGAAAATATAAGGGTGAATTTTTCAGGGTCCCTTTACCCCTTTTTTATAGATTCAAAAAACGACCCGACCTATCCTCTTTTGTCCAATCTGGCTATCATGAGTCATCCGCGGGCTATCCTTTTTATTACCGGTCCTGTCGTTACGGCGTTACTGGCGCAAAGGCTCAGGGCCATGGGGTGCGCGGCTGACTTTTTTGCCACGACATGGGCTCAGACAGAGGATCTCTTTGCCTATGGAGGAAAAGCGGTGGCGGGAATGAGGGTTTTTACCTTTGTCCGTCCCCATAATCCGTATCCGCCATTTCGATCTTTCGTGAAAAATCTGGAGGAATCTGGCCTCATCCCAAACATTCGAAACGCCTTGGGATATGAAGCGGTTAAATTGATTGCTGAGGGACTTGCCAGGGTAAAAGGGATAACATCACGCGGGCTCAGGGACGCCTTAATCGGGCATCGTTTCGTGGGGGTGATTAATCCCCTCACGCTGGATAAATATGGCGATCCCCACCGGCCTCTCTATCTGGTTGGTGTACGGGCGAGGGGGGAAATGGAAACCCTGCGGGAGGTGAAATGAGGTCCCTTAGGACCACCCTGACGTTTTGGTTTTTAGGCCTTTTTTCCCTTGTTCTTGTTGCCTTGGCTGTTGGATCTGGAATTCATGAATATCGCTACATCATCCATGATGAGGCGACAGCCATGACACAAGTGAGCCGATTGATTGCGGAGATTGTTGAGAACAAGGAAGGGGAAATTACAAACTATCTTTCACGTGTGGCGGCACGGTTACCTCATAACCCTGATGAAGCTGCAAATTATCTCAAAACCTTACGCTTCCCCTATCTGCCGCTGGAATCCACTTTCTTTTTGCTGGATGATACAGGGAAGATTAGCCGTGTTTTTGAGCCCTCCCTGGAACCCTTTGTCGGGATAAGCTTAAGTAACCTTGCAGACGTCAGGGAACTTGTCAAAACACATAAACCTACCATTAGTAAGATTCACATCTCACCTTTCACGGGACGAAGGGTTGTTTCCATGAATTTTCCCTCATGGCAGGGGGGGAATTTACGCGTCGATATCTCCACGGGTCTTTTTCTGAATCTTATCGAGAAAGCCCAGAAGACGACGGGAAAATATTTTCTTATTTTTGACAAGTCCGGTAAGGTCTATTCCCATCCCGCGCAGGCCTTTCCGGGTGACCTTGCGGGAATGGGGCTGACAGCGTCTAACTGGAAAGAGATTAGGAAAGGAACGGGGCATCCCGTCAGATTTACCTTCAATGGCAAAAGGGTTTGGGGCGTCTTTACAGTTGTAAAGCCATTGGGCCTAATTACGGGGGCTTTGATTCCAGAGTCGATGGTTTATGACAAGGTTATCCAGTCGATTATGCCACTTGTGGTAATTGGTGTTATTTCCCTGTTGTCGTTATTTTTCATTGTTTATTGGATTTTCCTCTCTTTTGTAGCTTCCCCCTTGGAAAAGATTGCAACGGAGGTTTCAATGTTTGACCAGGGTATAACCCCCATCGCCCCATCCGCCGGCAGGGGTTTTGGGGAATGGGCCTTTCTGATCAAACGTTTCAACGAAATGGCAACACGCATCCAGGGGCAGATACTGGAGATAAAAAGGCTTGAAACCATGTTGCGAAATATTCTTGATTCCTCACCCGCCATTGTTGTGGCCCTTAATGCAGAGGGCCATATCTGGTACCTCAATCAAGCAGGCGCACGTCTGTTCAGCGTTTTGCCAGAAGAGGTAAAGGGAAAAACGCTTCAAGAGGTACACGCGGGCCTTTTGCCATACGAAGAGAAAGCTGAGAAGGTGATGAGAACCGGAGAGCCGCTGTTTTTCCGTACTGAACCATGGGTTAAAGGCACAATGGTGGATGGAGCTATCTATCCCCTGATGGCAGATGGGATAGAAGGGGTGGTTATTCAGTGGCTTGATGTCTCAGAGAAATATCGCGCCAGGGAGGCCTATCGGCGCAGGCTTGAGGAAATTTTTTCTCACATGAATGACTTTATATATGTGGCAAATTCCAAAAACCGGATAGAGCTCGTCAACGAAAAGCTTGCTCGATACCTTGGTGAGGATGTGATCGGTCGCCCCTGTTACGAGGTTCTCAGACACCAAGAAAGCGTGTGCCCGGATTGCAGACTTAAGGAGATTAAAAAAGGCAGGGTTGTAAAACAGAGATTTCTCAACGAGGAAGACAAGAGATATTATGACGCCCTTTTTATACCTTTCGTCAACGAAGACGGTACCCTATCAAGGTTATCCATTCTGCGTGATGTGACTGAAGATACGAAGATTCAAGAGGCGTTAAAGGCCTCTGAGGCCGCATATCGAGCCCTGTTCGAAGGGGCCCCCGTGGGTATGAGTGTTCACCAGGATGGAAGGTTTGTAATGGTCAATGCCGCCATGTGCCAGATCGTCGGGTATGCTAAGGAAGAGCTTGTAGGTGCTTCTATCTTTAAGATTATTCATCCTGATGATATCGATTTCATTATCGAACGCGTGAAAAACCTTACCGAGGGAGGGGGAGAAGCTCCCCCTGCCCGGGAGAAATACCTGCGTAAGGATGGAAGCGTCGCGGAGGTACTGGTTAGTGGGATGCCGACCAGTTATCATGGCAGACCCGCTGTCCAGACTGTGGTAGTTGACTTGTCGGAGCAGGCTCGGCTTCAGCTTTCCTTGCTTCGTTCAGAAGCGTTCAGCACGCAGATCCTTGAAAAGGCCCTGGATCCTATCTTGATTGTGAAGCCCGAGAATTACGAGATTCTTGATACCAATCTTCCAGCCCCGCGGTTTTTTGGAGTCCCGTATGACGAAATTGTTGGGAAAAGTTACCTTGAGTTTGTGGCGGCGGAGGAAAGGGATGAGGTGAGGGAGAATTTTAAAAGGATTGAAGAGACGGGAAGCCTCCATGTGATGGGGAGGCATTTACGACTTCCATCTGGTGAACGCTTGGTCAATTTGAGTGTGGTGCGGGTTAAGACGCCGGAAGGTGAAGATAGGGATGTTACATTCATCAAGGACCTGACAGAGTTCATGTCTCTGCAGCAGAGGCTGGCCCAGGCGCAAAAGCAGGAAAGCCTTTGGCAGATGGCGGGAGGATTTGCCCATGATTTTAACAATCTTCTGGCTATTATGTTCGGGTATCTTGACATGATTGACCTGACGGAAAAGGAAGATAGGAAAAAGGAGTATTTCAGAAAACTCAGAGAGATTTCTATCCGTGCCCGTGACCTGGTACAGAATATTCTCCTGTTCTCAAGAGAAAACCAGGGAGAGCGCTTATCCTTTCCCGTTCCCGAAATCGTTTCGTCGGTCCTTGATCTGGTCCGGCCAGCCTTAGGGTCTAAAGTCGATTTAAAGGTGGAAGTTTGCAACCCTCAGGATATGATATACGTGGATAAGACACAGATGGTGCAGGTGCTTTTGAACCTGATGATCAATGCCAAAGATGCCATTGGTGATGACGCCGTCGGTACGATAACACTTTGTACAAGAGCAAGGGAGTGTACCCTCTCTGAAGCGGAGCCTCTGGATATTGCACCTGGGAAATATGTGGAATTCAGCGTCAGGGATACGGGGCCAGGAATACCGGAGGGGATTCAGCAAAGGATTTTTGATCCCTTTTTTACAACGAAGGCAAGGGCAGTTCAGAAGGGGACGGGGCTGGGGCTTGCCATCGTCAATAGTATCGTTAAGAACTTTGAGGGACACGTCGATTTTGAAAGTTTTTCAGATGGTACCGTCTTCCGTGTTTTAATCCCCGTGTCAAAAGAGGATGCACAATTTGAAAACGAATCCCGAAATGGCGAATTTGTGGGAGGAACGGGAAAAATTCTGGTGGTGGAGGACGAGGAACTTCTCCGCGATCTCCTATGTGAAATGCTGGGGGAAATGGGATATGGGACCGAGTCGGCCGGCGACGGCTTGGAAGCGGTTGAAAAGGTCCGGGCCGCCCCCCATGGCTTTGACATGGTGATCATGGACCTTGCCATGCCTCGAATGGGTGGGGAGGAGGCATTAAGTGCCATGTTAAAGATACGGGCGGATCTCAAGGTCGTTATCATGAGCGGGATGGTGGACAACGCGACACAGTCGAGACTCCTTGGTATGGGAGCGGTATCTTTCGTGAAAAAACCTGTAATGGCGTCTGTCCTTTCTCAGACCATTCAACAGGTTATGAATCCTCTTGATAGATGAGTGTCTGTCTCTTTCATTTGGTCCAATTCTTTCAGAACTGAGATAACATTTCACGACTTTCTTGAAACTACGGAGTCCCTGTGATAGAAATTAAACAAAGAAAGGAACGCGGGATGGAGATCATACAGTTCGACTTGGGCCAGCCAGAAAGACCGGGATGGAATGATACGTTTCCGGTTGTCACCATCGGTAATTTTGACGGAGTCCATGTGGGACATCAGGAGATATTTGACCGCGTAAAAAAAAAGGCACACCAGGAAGGTGGAAAGGCTGTTGTTTTTACCTTCAAGCCTCACCCCCTTAAGCTTCTCAGGCCCGTTAAATGCCCCCCGCTTATTACTCCCTATGCAAAACGGATTCGCTTGATTGAACATTTTGGGATGGATGCCGTTATCGTGGCTAGGTTTACCCATGATTTTGCAACTCTCACACCGGATGCCTTCTTTATGGATATCCTGAGGGATATTTTCAATGTTCGTGCCATCTTTATCGGCTACGATTTTTCCTTTGGAAAAGACCGGAAGGGATCGGTGGAAAGGCTCAAAAAGCTGGGGGAAAGGTATGATGTGGATGTGAGCGTGGTGGGTCCTGTGCGTCTCCATGGTGAACCGGTCAGCAGTACCCGCATCCGGGAACTGGTTGCCAAGGGAGAGATGAGAAAGGCCAGGGAGTTTCTTGGCCGTTATTTTTTTCTCTCCGGCGAGGTGATCGAGGGCCACAGACGTGGGCAGCGTTTCGGTTTTCCCACGGCCAACATTGAAACAGGCCACGAGCTTTTCCCTCCCCGGGGGGTTTACGCAACCTTTCTCTTCTATCAGGGGAAACGTTACCGTGCGGTGACCAACGTTGGGGTAAACCCGACGTTTAATAACGGGGGCCTCTCAATTGAGACCTATGTTCTCAATTTCAGCACCCCGTTGTACGGAGAAGAGGTGAGTGTATCTTTCGTGCAGAGGATGCGGGACGAAATCTGTTTCCCTTCCGTAAGAGCCCTCACAAAACAGATAGAAGCGGATGTAAAATTCGCGGTAGATATCTTGGAGGAAGAAGAGAAGAATCCGCAGAATACCCCTGAGGGTTGAACAAAGGAGGAAAACCTATGCGCAAGATCGAAAAGATTCTTGTTCCGGTCGACTTTTCCGATCTCATGCCGTCTGTAATAGAGATGGCGCAGATGATAGCAGCCCCCTTTAATGCGAAAATATTTCTTTTACACGTGGTCCATGAACCGGCGGATACGGCGGGGTTCTATTTTCCACACGTCTCCTCTCTTGACAAGCTTCACGAAGAAATGAAAGAAGGCGCGCAAAAGATGATGCGTAAGTTTGTCCGCGAGGTGATGGGGGCATTTGAAAATTATGAGGTTATTCTGGAATCGGGTCTTCCGTTCAAAAAGATTGTACAGTTTGCGGAGGACAAGGGAGTTGATCTGATAATTATGGGAACCATTGGTCGCAAGGGGCTTGATAGAGCGCTTTTCGGGTCCACGGTGGATAAGGTTATTAAGACCACGGATGTCCCGGTTCTTACGGTGAAGAGGGGTCAGACCTGACATGCTGGAGGGATATCGTCTCCTGGATCTTTCCAGCCGTCTCCCAGGGCCTTTATGCTCACTTATCCTTTCAGATCTGGGCATGGAGGTAATTCGGGTTGAACCACCCGAACATCTGCACAAGGGGGATCTCTTCCGAGAGATTCCGGAGAGGGAAACCCCCTATTTCCCGATGTTGAACCGTGGCAAGAAAAGCGTTACCCTGAATTTGAAATCCCACAAGGGAGTAGATGTCTTTTATAAAATGGTTGAAAATGCCGACGTGGTTCTTGAGGGATTCCGCCCCGGTGTCGTTCAGCGTTTGGGGATTGGGTGGGAGCAATTACGGGCGGTCAACCCCGGATTGATCATGGCTTCCATTTCCGGCTATGGGCAGGGAGGTGCGTACAGAGGGAAAGCGGGCCATGATTTAAACTACATTGCCGGAACGGGCATTCTTTGGTTAAATGCCCCACGGGGCGGTGGGGTGCCTGTACTTCCTCCCGTTCAGATCGGGGATATCGGGGGAGGGTCTTATCCGGCCGCGATTGGAATTCTTGCTGCCCTGATTAACCGTAGACGAACTGGCAGGGGATGCTGGCTTGATATTTCCATGCTGGACGGAAGTCTATTCTGGATGGGTATGGCACTGTTTGACTGGGGGATCGGAAAGCAAATTTCAAGGGGAATTCCCCCGATAGCCCGAGGTGCGGTTAATTATAATGTTTATGAAACGAAGGATGGGGAATACCTTGCCCTGGGGGCCCTGGAGGAGAATTTCTGGGGGCAGTTCTGTAAGGCCGTTGGTAAACCAGAGTGGGGTAAGATCTACGGGGATGAAAAGGCCATGTGTGACCCGGCACTTATAAATGAATTGAGAGCGCTGTTTCTTACGAAAACCCGTACCGAATGGATGGAGATTTTCAAGGATTGGGATACGTGCCTTTCGCCGGTATGCCGCCTTGATGAAGTGGCGGAGGATAACTATCTCAAGGGTCGCAAGGTGTTCAGGTGGGAATCTCTGCCGGATGGGAAACGCTTTCCGCTTATCCGCTTCCCCATTGGGGAGCGTAAAGAAAGGGCTTTCAAAAAGGAGATTCCCACTCTGGGACAACATAACGATCTCTTTTTCAAGGAGTACCTGGGCTTTGCGGAAGGTGAAATTGAAACACTCAGAAGAGAGGGGGTGATTTAGCGAAATGGGTTGGAGAACCCGGTGGATTTTCAAAACCTTCAGGGAAAGGAGAAAAAACTGTGGCGAAAGAAGAGATACAGACAATTGACAAATCAAAGGTTGTTTATTCATGGGCTGTTCAGGGAAACGAGCACATCATCATGGACCATGCGGAGCGCATCTACATGTGGGATATCAATGGAAAGCGCTACATCGATTTCTGCTCGGGCCTGCTCAACATCAACATCGGGCATAGCAACCCTTATGTGCTAAATGCCATGAAAGAACAGATGGAGAAACTGACCTACGTGGCGACTCTGTTCGGGACGGAACCCAAGGCAAAGTTAACGGAGATGATTGGCGAGGTTACGCCTGGAGATCTCAATTACGTTTTCTATACTAACGGGGGGGCCGAGGCCAATGAGAATGCCATCAAGGCAGCGAGATGGTATACCGGACGCCACAAGGTTTATGCGGCGTGGAGGGGCTATCATGGCGCGACGGCCGGTGCCATTACCCTGACAGGCGATCCGAGGCGCTGGGCAGCCGAGCCCGGAATCCCGGGGGTTGTTCACTATTTTGGCCCATTTACCTACAACAGCGCCTTTGGCTCCAGGGATGACGAGGAGGAATGTGAAAACGCCCTTCGAGCCTTGAAGGAGCAAATTATGCTGGATGGCCCCAATACCATCGCGGGGATATTTGTGGAACCCATCGTGGGCACGAATGGGATTATTGTTCCCCCGGATGGATGGCTCAAGGGGGTTCGCGAGATCTGTGATGAGAACGGGATTCTCATGATTGCCGATGAGGTAATGACCGGTTGGGGCCGGACCGGGGAGTGGTTCGGGGTGGATAACTGGAAGATCGTGCCCGATATCATTACAACTGCCAAGGGGATTACATCCGGGTACGTCCAACTGGGTGCCATGATCTGGAGCAAGAAGATTTACGATTATTTCTGTGAACATCCCTTTGTGGGTGGGTTGACCTATGGGGGGCACGCCTTGGCGTGTGCGACGGGCATCGCGAACATCGAGACCTACAAGCGGGAAAATCTCATAGAGAACTCGAAGGAAAATGGAACGTATCTGTTCAAAAAGTTGAACGAGTTGAAAGAGAAGCACCCCTCCGTTGGCGATGTGCGCGGTGGCAAGGGACTCTTCTGCTGCATCCAGTTGGTGGAAAATAAGGAAACCCGAGAACCACTGGCCGGGTTTGCCGATTCCAAGCGCAATGTTTCCAAGGAGATTATGAGTCGTCTCTTTGACAAGGGGTTGTATCTCTTCGCCAAGTGGGATTTCATGTTTATCTCTCCCCCGCTTTGTATTACCAAGGAGGAAATTGATGAGTCTGTCGCCATCATCGACGAGGTCCTGGAGTATCCCGATTCGCTGACGAAGTAGGTAATTAGGTAGAAGGTTTACCCTTGGAGCTGGAAGTTGAGAGATGAGGGGGCTGGAGTTTCCCTGTTCCTGCTCTCTTTTTCGCAGAAAACGATTGGGTGGGAAGGCAATCAAGGAAATAGAAAAGGTATAGCTTCCCTTACACGTGGGGGTCTCTTTGCAAAAACTTGAAATTATGGTATTATACTCCCAAAAAATATGGGAGTATAATAGTGTATTATTCACGAAGTCTTACGCCCCTGCTGAAAGAAGCCTTTAAGTTTTTTCCTGTCGTCATGTTGACTGGGGCGAGGCAGGTGGGAAAATCAAGCCTCGCCATGAAGCTTATCGATGCCTATGTCACTTTTGATGATATTGCCCTGGCTTCATCAGCCAAGACGGATCCTCTGGCATTTCTCAAGGGATTGAAAAGGCCCGTGGTGCTCGACGAGGTTCAGAGGATTCCCGAGATCCTCCGGAGCATCAAGATGGATGTGGACGCGGAAAGAAAAAACGGGCAGTATCTCCTCACCGGTTCGGCGAATATTATGC
>JALTEW010000050.1 GCA_027073795.1 bacterium
GAGACCATATCGCGCGAGCTTCTTGTTGAGGTCCTTGAACACAACCCCCGCCTGAACATCAACCTGAAGGTCATTTTCACGGATATTCAGAATGTTATTCATCCGCTGGAGATCAAGAACTACCCCACCCTTGACGGGAATCGGATTCCCCTCCAGGCTTGTTCCCGCCCCCCAGGGGGTTATAGGGATTTCATCCTCGTAACAGATTTTCGTGACCCGGCTGACGTCTTCCGTGCTCCCGGGCCAGATGACCACATCGGGAAGATGAGGGTGATGAAAGGATTCGTCCTTGGCATGAAGCGAGAGGTTAGAAGCGCCGGTTGAAATCTGCTCCGGGCTCACAACCTCCCGCAACCTTTGGAGGGAAGATTCGGAGATAGACATCCGCTTACTCGGTGATTCTCACGTTGGGATATTTTTCCTTAACTTCCTTCAGGATGGCCTGGGTATCCCCGCCTTTGAAACGCATGATGAGATCCCTGTAACCAGGGGCGACATTCTCATAGTTGATGAGGATAGCCTCGATCTTTCCGCCATATTCTCTCAAAATGTCTGCAACTTCCTTAGCGCTTCCGGACCTGTCTTCGATGGGCATGCAAATTCTAATCCCTCCTTGTCTTACCCCAGAAAGGGAAACCAAGACTCGAAAGACATCCGATTCCGTGGTAATACCCACGAGGTCCCCCTTTTTGTCGACGACGGGCAGACCGCTTATCTTCTTGTCATGCATGATGGCTGCAACGTTCTCTATAGGAAGATCCGGGGGAACCGTAATGGGATTTGGTGTCATGGCCTCTTCGACCAGCGCCTTGGACAGGAGATAACGGAGTTCATAAATATCCAGCGTCGTCGCCTTTGATGGGGTAAAGTCTTTCAGGTCCCGGTCGGTCACGATACCGACGAGCTTACCGTTTTTTAAAACAGGAAGACGACGGATATTTTTCTCCTTCAGCAAATGGACGGCATCAATAACGGAAGCCTGCGCGTCAATGGTAATAACATCCTTTTTCATCCAGTCTTGAACCAACATCGACATATTCTTTTCTCCTTTTTTAGGGTTATTGGTTATTTTCTGACTAAATCATAGTTGACACCTTCGAGTTTGTCAACCAATTGGTGTTTACAATGTAGTTATTCATGGATAAGTCGTCAAGCCCATCTGTTTCGTTTATTTTGTCCTTCTGTCTATCTGTTCAATTCCGCTGGTGTAAATGACGGGAGAAAGGCAAGAAGGGAATGAAAGTAAAGGACAGAGACACCCGTTCCGTGGATTCACAGAATAAAAAAATCCTGTTATCTTGTCCATTCCGCAAACTCCGTCTGATGACAAAAAATCTGCCCTTATCCAGACCCAAAATGAGGTTCAAACAATCATCATATCTTGACAAGTCTTTCCTTTTTCAGTAAAGGATAATTCACTCAGGCGGTGTAGCTCAGCTGGTTAGAGCATACGGCTCATATCCGTAGTGTCCGGGGTTCAAGTCCCTGCACCGCCACCAAGTGTTATTCAACCTGAATTTTCGTGAGACGCGAATATTAAACCATAAACGACTAAAGTTTACAGCAAGTCTTTCGATAATAGCCTAAAACCCGGAACCCTACAGATCTATAAGGGCAGGCAGTGTGACATCACGGCTTCAGAGTTTACATATAACTACAAAAATGAATTGAAATGGTGAGTTAGTTTTAGTGTCACCTTACGTTCCTTTTCTGTGAGCAGACATCCCTTCGGTTTTTGAAAAAGATTCGTTTTCTCAGTTTGAGAATGGTTTTTTTTTCTATCTGCCGGATTCTTTCTCTCGTAACCCCGAACATCTTCCCAATAGCCTCAAGGGTTTGCGGTTCTTCATCCCCCAACCCGAAACGCAGCCATAGGATTTCCCTTTCGTTATCACTGAGTTGCTCGATCTCGCAGGTAATCTGTTGCAGACGTTCCAGTTTCTCCACCGATTCAAAGGGAGATTCCTCGCTTTTTGCCGGAATGGTGTCTAACAGGGTGTTTTCTGAATCCGTTTGCTCACTTAAAGCTGCATCCAGCGAGAAGGTCTTTTTCAAGAGACCCATATCACTTTCAATTTCTTCGGGAGACCCCGGGACGTATTGTGATATTTCCTTCACCGTAGGTTCCCGGCCAAGGTTTTGGGTAAGCTCTTTAATAACCTTGACAATTCTGGAAATGCGCAGACAAATGTGAGCAGGCAAGCGGATTGGTTTTGATTGATTAATAATGGCGCGTTCAATGGACTGTTTTATCCACCATGTGGCGTAGGTGGAGAATTGACACCCTCGGCTCAGACTGAATTTTTCAACAGCCCGGATAAGTCCCAAATTTCCCTCGGCAACCAGATCCTGGAAAGGGAGAGGGGAGTGGGTATAGCGTTTTGCGATATGAATGACCAGTCTTAAATTAGCCTCGATGAGTCTTTTTTTCGCTTCCTGGTCCCCCTCATTGAATCGTCTGAACAGGTGGGTAACCTCCTCAGCGCTGAGCGAAGGTATTTTTCCAATATCATCCAGGTACATCTTCATAATGTTGGGGGAGGCCTTCATGTCAGACCCACTCTTATGGTTATTTTCTCTACTCATGGAGACCTCAGGTATATGAGCGGGTCCACCGCCTGGCTCTTTTTACGGATCTCAAATTGCAGACAGGGGTGCGTAATGTGGCCCGTCATACCAACTGTGGCAATAGTCTGGCCCTGTGATACCCATTGCCCGACTTTTACAAGGTTTTTCTGATTGTGTGCGTAAACGGATGAGTAACCATCGGGATGCTGTAGAATAACCGTGTGACCAAACGGACCGTAGTTCCCACTGTAGACAACCTTCCCAGATCGTGTCGCCTTGACCCGGGTTCCCAATGGCGCCTGAATGACAATACCTTTGCTGATCTTGCTTTTGGATTTTCCGAAAAAGGTAATAATCTTGCCCTTGACAGGCCAGATGAATCCTTCCTTTCGGGCAACGGAGGTTTGCGCGGAAGAAAAGGGTGTTTCCTTTTTTAAATGGGTATAATGGCGCGACGGAATAATGAGCTGGGAACCGGCGATCAGGTGAGAAGGATCTTGGATATGGTTGATAGAGACGAGGGTGTGCAGGGAGACGTGGTACAGCTTTGAAATATGCCAGAGGGTATCTCCTTTCTTTACTACGTGGACTCGATAGGGTCTATTGGCTCTTGGAGCCTGAGCTGGCACCGTGGTGGAACGTTTCGGCGCGGATGGCGAGGGGGCACTATATGGAACGTTTACGGAACGTTGGCTGGCGCATCCCCCTAAAAGGAAAAAGGAAAGGAGTATCAGGGGACAAAAACAGGTTGGCTTCATAGATCCCCCATTGCCCTTTTGAGAGAAATCGCGAGGTCTTCAACTGAATGCGCTGTTTTTATACGGGGATCTACGTCCCAAGTCTGATAGCCGATAATGGGGGTTCCCAGCTTCAGGGCGATGGCAATTTCTGAAAGGGTTCCCGCTTTTCCCCCTATCGCGACAACGATTTGTGAGGTTTGTACCACGAGAACGTTTCTCGCGTGCCCAAGCCCGGTTGGGATGGGGATGGTGATATAAGGGTTTGCATCTGACGGTTCACGGGTTGGAAGAATTCCCACGGTTATCCCGCCATTTTCAAAGGCCCCCTTTGCGGCACCCTCCATCACGCCTCGCAGTCCGCCACAAATAAGGATGGCTTTAAAAGAGGCAATCAGCCGGCCGGTTTCATAGGCAATCCGGTAGACTTCCGAGGTGCAGGTGCCTGCGCCGATAACCCCGATGCGTGGAAGTTGTGATGGAG
>JALTEW010000051.1 GCA_027073795.1 bacterium
TTTTCTATCCGTGAGGTTTAAAAACACGATGGGGCACACCATGGGCAATCAGGTCCACAGGACACTGGTATGTCTTTAACAAAATCTCTTCTGTAAGTTCCTTCTCCCCATGGTAAAACAGCTCCTGATTGAGGCATGCCACCGTTTTCACATAGGAGGAAATAACCCCGATGTCATGGGAAACCAGACATATGGTGAGGGTTTTGTTCAGTTGCGATAATGTCTCATAGATAGTCACACGCACCTGACTGTCAACGCTCGCGGTCGGTTCATCCAGGAGGAGTATCTCGGGGTCCACGACAAGGGCACGGGCAATCAGAACCCGCTGTTTTTCGCCACCCGACAGGCGCCCCATCTGTCTTTCACGCAAATCCCATACACCCATTTGCCGCATAACAACTTCCGACTTATCCATGCAGTTATCAGACTTTGCTTGGCTGAATCTCTGATATTTCAGGCAGCCCATTTTGACCACATCTCTTACCTGTATAGGGAAATCACGGTCGAAATCGGCAACCTGGGGGACATATCCTATCCGATGCCTGGTCTTTTCGGGAGAGGCTCCCAACACCTCTACGGTACCGCTTGATGGTTTGACCAGTCCCAGGACAAGCTTCAGAAGAGTTGTTTTACCCCCGCCATTCGGCCCAATGATACCCAGAAAATCTCTTTCATAAACTGTCAAAGAGACATCCTTGAGAGCAGGGTGGCCATCATACTCTGCCATAACATGCTGCAGACGAATGACTGGCCTTTTTTCATTGTCGGGTGTCATATCTCTCTCATCGTTCAAGACATTGGGCCATTTCTTCGGTAACCTTTAAGAGATTTTCATCCCAGTTTTTTGCCAAGGGGTCGATCAGTACAAGTCTTCCATGGATCTGGCTGGCGACAATTCCTGCACTTCGCGTGTCAAACTGGGGTTGGGCAAAGACGCAATGAATTCCGTGCAACCTGGCCGCTTTCATGATTTCAGATAGGGCAGCGGCCCCCGGTGCCTTTCCCCCCTGTTCGATAGCCATCTGGGTCAATCCGAACTCTCTCGCAAAATACCCCCAGCAAGGATGATAGGCGAGGAAAACTCTCCTTTTCAGGTTTTTGAAACGTTCGTTTATCTTCCTTTTAAGTTCCATGAGTCTCTGCTTAAAGCGCCCAAGGTTTCGTTTGTACTCACCCTTTCCGGAAGGGTCCAGGTTTTCAAGGGCGTCGCAAATGGTTTTTGCCTGGCGTTCAACGAGTGCAGGGGCAAGCCAAATATGGGGGTCTCCATGGACCACCGCGATGCCCTTTGTTGTATCAATTACCCTCATTTTCCGATTAACCGCCTGAAATTTTTTCATCCACGCCTCTTCAAAGGGCACATGGATGCGGAAATAGAGTTTTGCCCTGGTAAGGGACAGGAGGGTTCGTGCCTTCGGCTCAAAGGTTGCGGGATTTGCACCCGGAGGCAACAGGACAATCACATGCACGCGCTTTCCTCCTATTTGACTTACGAAATAGGCTTGGGGTGCGATGCTGACTGCGACCCGAACTGGGAGATTTCCAGCCCAACTGACCCCCGTAAAAAGGAACAAAATCCCCAGGATAGAAAAGACAACTCGCTGGGCTACCCCTTGTGCTCCATACCGACATGCGTGAGACATGTTTTTCACAGAAGACACCCTTTCATCCTTTTAAATATCTTATGCCAAATAACTGAAACGGTCAACAAAAAGAAGAGGGAGACTTCCGCCCCCCTCTCTTAAATGATGCTTTAACCGTTTTATCTTAATACATACCCTCCATACCTCCCGCTCCCGGAGGCATGCCAGCTCCCGCCATTGGCTTTTTCTCCTCTGGTTTCTCGGCAACCATGGCCTCGGTGGTAATCATGAGAGATGCAACACTTGCCGCGTTCTGGAGCGCAGTTCTCACAACCTTGGTCGGATCGATAATCCCGGCTTCGATCATGTTTTTGAACTCATCCTTCCCTGCGTCGTACCCAAAGTCATCCTTTCCCTCCTTGACTCTCTGAACGATGACGGAACCCTCTCTCCCGGCGTTGTTGGCGATCTGCCGCAGAGGGTCTTCAAGGCAGCGTTTGATGATGTTTACACCAATCTGCTGGTCTTCGACATCCAGTTTCATCTTTTCGACCTCATCCATCGTCCTGAGTAAGGCTACACCACCACCCGGAACAATACCCTCTTCAACGGCGGCCCGTGTCGCGTTCAGGGCATCCTCAACCCGCGCCTTTTTCTCCTTCATCTCGGTCTCAGTCGCGGCGCCCACGTTAATCACGGCCACCCCACCAACGAGTTTCGCCAGACGCTCCTGGAGCTTTTCCCTGTCATAGTCAGAGGTGGTTTCCTCAATCTGAGTACGAATCTGTTTGACCCGCCCGGAAAGGTCCTCGGCAGAACCCCCGCCGTCCACGATGGTTGTGTTGTCTTTGTCAATGGTCACACGCTTGGCTGTTCCAAGATCTGCCAACTGAACCCCTTCGAGCTTGATACCCAGGTCTTCAGAGATCATACGGCCGCCTGTCAGAATAGCAATATCCTCGAGCATAGCCTTCCGTCGATCACCGAAGCCAGGGGCCTTGACGGCACAGACCTGAAGCGTTCCTCTCAATTTGTTCACAACCAGAGTTGCCAGGGCTTCGCCCTCCACGTCCTCCGCAATAATCAAGAGTGGCTTGCCCATCTTGGCAACCTGCTCCAGAATCGGGAGAAGGTCTTTCATGCTGCTGATTTTCTTTTCATGAATCAGGATATAGGGATCCTCCAGCACAGCTTCCATCCGGTCGGCGTTGGTTACAAAGTAAGGGGAAAGATATCCACGATCGAACTGCATTCCCTCCACCACTTCAAGGGTGGTTTCCATTCCTTTGGCCTCTTCAACGGTGATGACACCTTCCTTGCCTACTTTGTCCATCGCCTCGGCAATGATGTTTCCAATGGTCTCGTCGTTGTTGGCAGAAATGGCACCGATCTGGGCAATCTCTTTCTGATCTTTCGTCGGTTTGCTCATCTTTTTGAGTTCTTCCACCACTACCTCAACGGCCTTATCAATCCCACGTTTCACATCCATCGGATTGGCACCCGCCACGACAACCTTGGAACCTTCTGTATAAATCGCCTGGGCGAGAACGGTTGCCGTTGTGGTTCCGTCACCGGCGTTGTCACTTGTTTTACTCGCCACTTCCTTTACCAACTGGGCACCCATATTTTCAAACTTGTCTTCCAGTTCTATTTCCTTGGCCACGGTTACACCGTCTTTTGTAACCTGGGGAGATCCGAAGGTTTTGTCGATAACGACATTCCGACCTTTGGGGCCAAGGGTAACTTTCACAGTATTTGCCAGGGTATTGACACCCTGAAGAATCTTCTGCCTGGCTTCTTGATTAAATTTTACCTCTTTTGCAGCCATTGATTTCTCTCCTCCTTTAGTTCTGTTAATCGTTATTCAATCACACCGAGGATATCGTCCTCACGCATAATCAGGTACTCTTCACCTTCAATTTTGACCTCTGTCCCCGCGTACTTACTGAACAGAACCCTGTCGCCAACCTTTACATCCAGGGGTGAAGCCTTTCCATCTTCACTAACCTTCCCTTTCCCGACAGCGATAATCTTTCCCTGCATCGGTTTTTCCTTCGCTGTATCCGGGATGATGATTCCTCCCTTGGTTTTTTCCTCCTCTTCCAGTCGTTGGACAATTACGCGATCCTGAAGTGGCCTGATGTTCATCTTCTCAACTCCTTTCTTTTGTTTTTTACTTTAACGGTTAATAGGTCAA
>JALTEW010000052.1 GCA_027073795.1 bacterium
CATCCCTACTTTCCCGGCATTTTTGCGTCTACCGAACATTGTATGCCGCCCGCCGGACTACACAAATCTGTCAAACCACGATTACATCGGTATATTTACTTAACTTCCATCTTCAAAAACAGCTCATAATCGAAAACAACCTGCACTCTTTCAAAAAAGTTTCTCAAATTAGTAACTTTACCTATTGATTTCCAGTTTTCAATCCGTTATAATGACAATTGTCATGGCCGTGACGACGAATGATTCAGTGAAGCGAGATTCTTTCAGCATTTCAAGGAGGCTTTTCGATGAACAAGAAGCATGTCGTTCGGGTAATTTCCGGCCAGTTTCGTTTTGTCGTCTATCTGTTGTTGATTCTGTCCATGTTAGCCATGCCGGTCGCGCCGGCTTTCGCCCAGGCGTTGCCCACCGGCAACACGCCAAACGGAATATCTTCCCAAAGTGCGACTTTGGATGACTTCGTCACGCATTCTGGCTCAACAACGTTGTCGCTGGTGGAACAAGCAAAAGTAAATAGTGGCGGCACCAATAGTGGCTCTGTACGGCTACCGGAAGCTCCAAGCCAAAATGTTCAGCTTAAAGTAAAACTATTGCTCACCATGGAGCAAAAAGCGAAACAGAAAGGGCGCTATACGAGGAAAAGTCAATCCCGTTTCCCTGAATGTTGGTGGTTTTGTGCGCAAACAGTGCATCACCCTGGCTACATGGACTGGTCATGTTTTGGTAAGGCCTCCATTCCCTGCTCGTATATGAAAGATTGGAGGGCGAAATCCCTTTGCTACATTGCCGCAGGCGGCTTTTGTTACCATGATCCATGGGATGAATGCATTCGTTGGAAGAGGCTATGTGGGAGCGGGATACAAGGGGCGAAAAAGCAATGAGGTAGCATGTTTAGTCTACTTACCTCATTGTCTTGTCGCTCGAGGCGTAAATCTACCAAAGTACATTGCGCCGTAAGAGCCAAAGCGATCGCATGAAGCGAAGCACAACGATTGCCCAGTTTGCCTTTATTGATTGTTTGCAGCCGCGCTGTAAGGCGGCTATGCGGGCGTAGCGGCGGTAAATTGTGGCATTCATTTGGCAAAATGAGTGCGATCCTTGCCAACACGACGTTTTGGGGAATCTCTCTTTGAAGTGAGAAAATACCCCAAGGATTATTTTGGGAATCAGGTGGCGCCGAGATGAATGCTGCACGGAAAGAAACCATAATGGGAGAGACATTATGAGCTGGTGGGACAAGTTGTTTATTGCATACTTGATACTATGGGGGTTTGTGGCCACACCTATCGAGAAAGTTTTGAAACGTCTATTGAAACCTCCTTGGATCTTGGGGTGCGGTGTGAGCCTCCTTCTCTTAAGCCTATTCGGCTTTTTACGGCTGGGTGACTGGTTTGCTATAAGTGGATCCACTGGCCTTACTCCACGGTTTTTTCTTTATCCTGCTTTGATTCTTGCAATTTCTTGTTGCTTCGACAGTATTGCCTATTATGCTTTCCACAGAAAAGATAAACAAGATGCTGAAAGACAATAGGGATAGATAGTAGTGTAAAATTATTTCTGTAAAATTGGCAGAAGGCAGGCCAATGGGTATCCTGTAAATCATCACAAAACAGAGGAGGAAACCCAATGACCTGCTCAGACCATTGTACCTTATCAGGTGAATCTGTGGGACAAATTATTGCTCAGGGAATGGATTACATACCTGAGATGACTCGTACGTTGATCAACCTGGCAATGCGCATCGGGCGTCAAACGTATCTGGGTGCAAGTCCGTATGAACGGACACCGGAGCGTCGCGATTACGCCAACGGATATAGGCAAGGCGAAGACAGTGAAGACGCGAATGGATACCAGTGACACCATGTTGACCATGGTTATCCCCGGTGCGAATGACAAAGATTTCGTGGTATACTACGAAATGGCAGAGCCTGTAGGGCATTTCCGCACCATGGCTGAAATCTACCGGATCAACGAAAAAACGGTGGACCTGGTAGCAGCCAGCGTCAACGGCAAGCCGCCGCGATTCGGCGGGCGCGCAAGCGGACGCGCCTTGCAAGGAAACGGTAGTGACAAAATCAGCCCTCAACCGAATATTTCGTGCGGAGGATGTGTCGATCTCTTGAATGGGCCATGGGAATACGAGTCTGCATACTGTATGAGTTTCGACACGGGCTGTTTGGCGAATTGTGCTAGCCAATGTGCAATTGCTGCCGGTGCTTGCGCTGGTTGCTATGAAACCCACGATTGGAAGATATGTTCTTCGTGTGTAGGTGCAGCTTATCAATGTGCACATTGCGGGGCTTACCCTAATCTTTGTTGTAACCATTGGGCGTCGGGGTGTACAGCCTGCGCAGCACCGTGAGTTTTGAACATACGGGGTGGAAAGTACGCACTCGCCGTGACTCTTCACTCCACATTATATCTTTTCAGTAGCCCTTACAGATGATAGGAGGCACATCACACATGGGCAAGTGGAGATATTGGGCAGTATTGCTGATAGCTGGGACCTTCTTTTTTGCAAACGTTTATTTATTATTGTCGCATAGCCCGTACTCGCCCAACCTGTATGAATGCGTAATCAATATGGCTCTTTTGATACTTGCGAGTGTAGATATCTACATGCCTAGAAAGGTCGACGACCTTTTACATTCTACACCGCTGGTAGCAAAGTTAGTAGGGTCATCGCTTTTTGCCATTTTGGCGTATATGGAATTGATATCTGGACCAGTGAGCATTTCAAGGTTGGTAGTCGCTGCTATCGGTATAATTATAGCTTTGAGGCTTCTCTTCCCATCTTCTAATGGTAAGTAACCGGGGTAAGTGGTCTGAATCATCGCATTGCTTGATAGTGAAAGGAGTGCTGTACAACAGCATGTTGGTCGCTATTGTACAGCACTCTTCCAACAAAGATAGGAGAACCACAAAACTTCCCGCATTTGGGGATACTAGCGATTATAGGCGGATGTATAGGTCTTTATGGGAGCTTCCGTTTGGCAGAAGCGCACAGGAACCCAGACCCGATGCTCTCTCTGCTAACGAATATTGCTGTCCTGTTTTTAGGCATCAAGCTGCTTTTCGTTCAATGGCGAGCGTGGCGGAGATCGTACCTGGCTGCTCGATACATTGGCTTATTGCTGATTCTTTTGTCTGTCGTTGCGGGTTTAGTAATTTATGGCGCAAATAACATCCGAGACACCGGCCTCACACTGTTCTTTGCTATTATGTTTTTCCTGGCGGATAAGCATGAATTACGACAATATAGCTGACCGTTGAAGAATCATGATTGCCAGGAATAATCTGAAAGGCGTATTCCCGGTGACGGCGCCCAGCGATCTGTTGTTAGAGCGCCAGATCAGCATCGGCGAAGTTGCATTCAACAATAACCGCAACATCTTTGGCCGGGAAGTGGCGCTGCAACGGGTGGCCGGCCCATCTGTGGCCGGGTTCAGCATCCCAGGGCTGAGCTGTGCCGGCTGGACCGGCGTGGGTTGGGTTTGGTATTTGGGACCGCGAGTTTATCTCAACGAGTGTGTGAGAGACCAGATCGCCAATTTGGCAAATGTAGGCGCAGGCACAACTGCTGTGGCTGCGGCCACAAGTGCAGCCGGTATTGTTGACATCCCATACTCTGCGTTGACAGCACTAGCAAGCGCAATAATGTGGACCGGAGGTGCTTGCATTCATGAAGTGGATTCGTGGGGTGGTTACCGAGGCGTTTATTGGCAGCTGACGTATGCTTATTACATTAGCTGGTGGTGGCATTAATAGAAT